>JBNKYR010000226.1:0-6312 GCA_050300995.1 Crocinitomicaceae bacterium
AGAAAAGATCCGAAGGATTATTGACGGTCTGACCAAGATCCCGGAGGTATTTGATGAAACGGCTTCGGTGCAGGCAGAGAACTTCAGGAAAATGGTCCTGACCATTTCGGACGACATTCGCGTGGTGCTGATCAAGTTGGCGGACCGTCTGCATAATATGCGTACGCTTTCCAGCATGCGCCAGGACAAACAGATCAAGATTGCTTCGGAAACGAAGTTTTTATATGCGCCACTGGCACACCGCCTTGGTCTATACTCGATCAAAAGTGAATTGGAAGATCTTGCACTCAGTTACATGGAGACGGAGATCTATCGTGAAATTGAGGATAAACTGAAGTCGACCAAGGATGTCAGGAATCGCTTCATCCGTAAGTTCACACAGCCGATTCGCGATGCATTACAGAACGAAGGCTACAATTTTGAGATCAAGGTACGTACCAAGTCGATTTCGTCGATCTGGCGAAAGATGCGCACGAAAGGAATTCCTTTTGAGGAAGTATACGACGTATTTGCGATTCGCATCATTCTGAAGACCGCTCCGGAAAATGAAAAGGCCGATTGCTGGAGGGTGTACAGTATCGTAACGGATTTTTATCAGCCTAGTCCTGACCGTTTGCGCGACTGGATCTCAACCCCACGAGCCAATGGTTATGAATCCTTGCATACGACCGTAATGTCACCAACCGGAAAGTGGGTGGAAGTGCAGATTCGTACCGAGCGAATGGATGAGATTGCGGAAAAGGGATTGGCCGCGCATTATCGTTATAAGGAATCGCAAACCCGGGAGACAAAATTCGATCGTTGGATCTCAGAGATTCGTGACTTGCTGGAAAATCCGGATGTCAATGCGATGGATTTCATCGACGAGTTCAAACTGAACCTGTTTGCTGATGAGATTTACATCTTTACGCCACGTGGTGACCTTCGTGTATTGCCAACTGGAGCAACGATCCTCGATTTTGCCTACGACATCCATACGGATATCGGGGATTCCTGTATCGGCGCGAAAGTGAACAATCGTCTGGTGCCGCTCAGCCATCAGTTACAGAGTGGAGATCAGGTAGAGATCATCACCTCTTCGAAGCAGAAACCGAATGAGGAATGGATGCGTTTTGTGGTTACGGCGCGTGCAAAGCAGAAGATCAAATCTTCCCTGAATGAGGAACGCAAGAACATTGCGCTCGATGGAAAGGAAATTCTTGAACGGAAGTTGAAGCAGATGAACATTCGTTTCAGCTCTGAGAATCTCACGGTACTCGAAAAGTTCTACAAGTTGCCATCGACTACTGAGTTGTATTTCCGTATTGCGAAGGGAAAGATCGATCTCAAGAAGATCCGTGAGATTGAGAACGTGGCCGGAAACCTGAAGCTGGAAAAACGAACCAGCAGCCGGAAGAAAACAACCGACCTTTTCAAGAACATTGATAACAAAAAGGATACGATCCTGATCGGTGACGACTTTAAGAACATCGATTACAAAATGGCCGGATGTTGTAATCCGATCCCTGGGGATAGCGTGTTCGGTTTTATTACGATCAACGAAGGGATCAAGATCCACCGTTACAGTTGTCCGAATGCAGAGCACATGCTCTCAAAAATGGCGTACCGTTGCATTAAGGCTACATGGAAGAACACTGAGCTTAAGGAGAATATTGCTGCCATCACAGTATACGGGATCGACCGTTTGGGAATTGTGAACCGCTTGACGGAGATCATCTCCAATCAACATAACGTGAACATGAAGTCCATTTCCTTTGAAACCGAGGACGGTATTTTCGAAGGAAACATGAAGGTGATGGTCTATGATACCGAGCACCTGGAACAGCTCATGCGTAAGTTCGAGCAGGTGGAAGGCGTTCAGCGCGTGGTTCGCAAGAGCTTCGAATAATTAATTTTTTATTGGATTTTAGCGTAAAAGTGCGTGTTTGTGGCAGGTATTAATACCTGATTTTCATTGCTTTGACGTTTGGAAGAGGCATTCTGTTAAATTTGTTTCAAACCCAATAAACTACCAACAATGAAATCTGTTTTATTTATCGCGGCGCTGTTTCTTTCAGTGTCTGTATCCTTTGCTTCGAACGGAAACGGAGGAGATGAACCAAAGTCAACTGCTACGGCAATGGACCCGGGAGCCATCAACAAGGCAATCGGTGCAATCAAATCGGCTTGCCCGAATGCAACCGGTAACCTGCAGTACAGTGTAGACGTTGTTTCAGCTTGCTTTGTTGACGGGTTCGTTCGCAAGGTAACGTTCTACCGCGTACCAAACTGTCCACCGAATCAGGTGTGCATTCAGGTCATCGAAACGGTGGGATACGTTACGTTGGATTGCGACAACAACGTGATTTCGGTTGAGTGCGGAATTGTCAGCATTTGATCGCCTACAACGAATGTTGAAAGGCTCCGATTCCGGGGCCTTTTTAGTTTTCTTCGGGCGCGGGAGATTCTTCTTCCTTTGCCGACAATGCATCATCGTGGATAAGGTCGTCCACACTTTTTGGTCGCAATGCTATCTTCCAGTTGAAGCCTGGAATGAACTGTTCCTCGCGGTTCAGGCGCTCCATGGGGTAAAAGGCACCGTCCGGTTCTTCGATATAGCTGATCCCTGTCAGTTCATTGCTGTCAATATCGATGCGGAGGGTACTTGAGTACAACCGGTTCATGCCCATGCGTTTTTTCACAATGGCCGTATCGGTGGTAACTTCGTCTTCAGGAAAGAAAATAGTCATGGCATTCCCGTCCACAACGGCCTTGTACAGGTCGTTCTCATGGAAATAGGCGACAATGTCTTTGCCGGCAATCTGGTTGTAGTATTGTTCAGGTTCTACCTCCATGAGGATGGAGGACCCGGTGTAGATATTGACCTGAAGAACGGAGCTGTCTGTGACATCTATGTCCATGAACTCTCCTTTGAGTTCAGCATATTCGGACCAGACAATAGGATCGGTATACAGTTCAATTTTTCCACGTTCGTTGTCGTATACAATGCTGTCGGCGATGCATTGCATTTTGGAGGAAAATACTTTGCCATTCCGGAAGGCCCGCAAGAGATCCACGCTATCCATGCGCTGATTGTACAGCGTATCAGCATGGATATACAGTGTGTCGTCGTCCATTTCCTTGGTGGCGATCGCGTGACCCGTGATGAAGGCGTAATCCAGGCTGTCTGAAGAATACGCGTAGTCCCCGCTGAAATACATTTGCTGGGTGGTGTCCTGGTAAAAAACATGTCCGATACCGATGGATTCACCGGTTTCCGGATGATAAAGCAAAGTGTCACCTGCGATGTGTTCGGTTCCACGCCTGATCCAGGCATCGCTGCTGAGTGTTCCTTCACCACTTTCCGTATTGTACCATCCGGAGCGGCAATGCATCAGGGCATCTTTGGTTTCAATGTCGGTAGGGCCGAAGAAGTAAGTCTTTTTCTGACTGTACACATAGCGCAATGTATCAGTTTGCATGGTCATGTCATTCCCCTTGTAATGCACATTTCTGCTGAAGAAGAAGTTCTTGGATTCCGGATGAAAATACCCGACCTTGCTGGTAAGGACTTCTTTCGTAAGTGTGCTCTCAACGCGTCCGCCGTGCAAGTACCAGGCTTGAGATTTGGCTGCGTCATAGTAAAGGGTGTCGGTGGTGAGCTTGTATTCACTGTCGCGAACGCGAACATGCCCCCAAAGTGTTGCCTGACGAGTATTTCCGTTATAGTTAAGAGAATCACAGAACAGGTTCAGCGTATCACGTTTGTTGATGTGTACGTGTCCATATGCCCTGACGTTCTTTTGTCGCTGATAGTAATGGGCAGAATCACAGTACATGATATTTCCCTGATACTTGAAGCTGACATTTCCCAACAGACGATGAATTCCTGTTTCCTCATCGAATTTCAGGACTTCCGATCCGGGTAACAGTTCCAATACGTCATGCTGGGCATGAAGCATTCCCCGAAGAAAAAAAAGTGCGCCGATTAAAAGCGCACTTCTCAATATGTTTGGTATTCCTGTCAAGCGAGCACCTTCTTGTTACTGAGTGTTTGCATTCTGTCCGGTCCAACCGAGACAACGGTCACCGGTACCTCCAATTTTTGTTCCAGATACGCCACGTATGATTTTAGTGCCTCCGGAGCTTCATTCATAGAAGTCAATTTGGTCAGATCACAATTCCAGCCGGGCAATTCTTCGTAAACCGGTGTGACTTCCACGTCATTAACGTCGTAAGGGAAATAATCGTATCGTTCACCGTCAATTAAATAATGGGTGCACACCTTGATCGTTTCGAAACTATCAAGTACATCAGCTTTCATCATGCAAAGTTCGGAAGCTCCGTTGATCATGATGGCATATTTTAATGCAGGAAGGTCTACCCATCCGCAACGGCGTGGTCGTCCGGTCGTCGCTCCGAATTCATGCCCGTTCTTGCGGATTTTTTCGCCGATCTCATCGTTCAGTTCAGTTGGGAAAGGACCGCTTCCTACGCGTGTACAATACGCTTTGAAGATTCCGATTACGCTACCGATCCGGGTTGGAGCTACGCCAAGTCCGGTGCAGGTTCCTGCTGTAACCGTATTCGATGATGTAACAAACGGATAGGTTCCGAAGTCGATGTCAAGCATCGTTCCCTGTGCGCCTTCGGCCAGGATTTTCTTACCTGCACGAATCGCATCATTGATATATTGTTCCGAATCAACAGCCTTCAATTTCTTCAGTTCTTCAACGGCTTCCATCCATTGTCCTTCCAGGTCGTCAAGACTGTATTCGAAATCCGGGTAACGATCAAGCATGAGGCGGTGTTTTTCCACCAGTGCCTGGTATTTTTCCTGGAATTTCGGAGAGAAGATATCCCCGACACGAAGACCGTTTCTACCTGTTTTGTCCATATAGGTAGGACCGATTCCTTTCAGTGTTGATCCGATCTTATCCTTTCCTTTCGCTGCTTCTGAAGCTGCATCCAGCAAACGATGAGTCGGCAGAATAAGGTGCGCCTTCTTCGAAATGATCAGGCGGGAAGGGATATCAATGTTGAACGGATCCAGCTTTCGGAGTTCTTCCCGAAAGATCACCGGGTCGATTACGACGCCATTCCCAACGAGATTCATCACTCCGTCCCGGAAGATCCCGGAAGGAATCGTGTGAAGGACATGCTTGATGCCTTCGAATTCAAGTGTGTGACCGGCATTCGGACCACCCTGAAAGCGCGCAATGATATCGTATTTTGGGGTCAGGACGTCTACGATCTTTCCTTTTCCTTCATCACCCCACTGTAATCCGAGTAAAACGTCTACTTTCATTGATATAGTTTAAAATGATCCACGGCTTCCTGACGGGAAGGGTAGATCGTATAAATTTCATTCAGTTTTGCAATTGCGAAGATCTTTTCCACGTTACCGGTCACATTGGCCAGGACGAGTTCTCCCCCCATGATTCGAGCTTTTGTGAGCGTCCGCATAAAAAAGGCGATCCCGGAAGAATTGGTATGTGTCAATTCATTCAGATCAAAGACAATACGGAAGTAATTCTGGTTGAGGTAGGAGAAGACTTTTTTTTCCAGTTCCTCGTAGTCGATATCCGACGTGATCTTTCCTTTCAGGGAATAGATCACCACGGGATCGGCCAAAGTTATTTCGTACGTAAGATTCACGCTTCTTTCTTGTCTTTCCGCACTCCGTAAAAATACAGCGAGTGGTGCTGGATCTCAATTCCGAAAATATCTTCGATGGTTGATTTGATATGCTGAATACGAGGGTCGCAGAATTCAAGAAGTTCTCCCGTATCTGTCAGTACGATGTGGTCGTGCTGAGTAGACCCATGCGATTTTTCAAATTGTGCAATGTTCTTACCAAACTGATGCTTGCGGACCAGGTTGCAGGCCAGCAACAATTCGATCGTATTGTACAGGGTCGCTCTCGATACCCGGTAATTCTGATTCTTCATCTCCACATACAGGGATTCGATGTCGAAATGGCCCTTGTAATTGTAAATTTCTGCGAGTATGGCGAATCGTTCCGGCGTTTTGCGGTGACCGTTTTGCTCAAGATAGGCCGAGAAAATGTTTTTGACCTTTGTATGTAAATCTTCTTGATGCATCCGCATTCAGGTAAAAGACAAAATTAACCTTTTTTCGTCATTTAGGGGACACAAATCCGCCGGAAACAGGGGAGTTTTTAACAATTTATCGACAGGTAATCACCTGAGTGGTGTACCCCTTGTTCGAACGAATTGTTTTACTTTAGATCAGGGATTTCAGAATCTCTTCGGAAGTTTCTCCCGCCTGAACTTTCACGATAATTACTTCTGTGAAATGTATTGCGTCTTT
>JBNKYR010000227.1:0-6237 GCA_050300995.1 Crocinitomicaceae bacterium
GTGCACAAAGGAGAGATCTTCGGTTTCCTGGGTGCCAACGGTGCCGGTAAAACAACAGCCATGCGCATGCTTTGCGGACTCTCAACTCCCAGCTCGGGAAAGGCCACCATTGCCGGATACGACATCTACAAAGACACCGAAAAGATCAAGCAGAGTATCGGATACATGAGTCAGAAATTTTCATTGTACGAAGACCTGACAGTGGCCGAGAACATTGAATTTTTCGGAGGGATTTACGGACTCTCCAACAAGCAGATCCGTGAAAAGAGCAAATCCCTTCTGGAACGCCTCGGACTCAGCAACGAAGCACATACGCTCGTTCGCTCATTACCCCTCGGCTGGAAGCAAAAACTGGCGTTCTCCGTGGCCATTATCCACGAGCCAAAGATTGTATTCCTTGATGAGCCTACGGGAGGCGTGGACCCGGTAACGCGACGACAGTTCTGGGACCTCATTTACGAAGCATCCGACAGTGGGATCACCGTATTCGTGACTACGCACTACATGGATGAAGCCGAGTACTGCAACCGGATTTCCATGATGGTCGATGGAGTGGTCAAGGCCCTGGACACCCCGGCCAATCTCAAAAAACAATACAACGCCAAAACAATGGATGAAGTTTTCTACCAACTTGCCCGCGGCGCCCAACGCATTGAATAGACATGAAACAGTTCTTGATTTTTGTACGCAAGGAATTTTACCACGTCTTCAGGGATCCGAAAACCCTGTTGATGCTCTTCGGTTTGCCCATAGCACAGATCACCCTTTTCGGTTTTGCCCTCACCAACGAAATCAAAGACTCGAAAGTTGTTGTATGCGATTATGCCAGAGATGAAGCTTCCATGGAAATTACCAATAAACTGGCCGCCAGCGACAACTTCGTGCTGGAGAAAAACCTCATGAGCGATCAGGAAATTGATGAAGCCTTTAAAAGCGGAAAGATCAAACTCGCCGTGGTATTTCCTTCCGGTTTTCAGGAAGACCTTGCACACCTGAGTTCATCACAGGTTGAGATCATCGCAGATGCCAGCGACCCAAATACCGCCACGGCACTCACGCATTATGCTTCCACGATCATCCGCGAATACCAGATGGAGCAAAATCAACTGGCCTCCATTCCCTACACTATTTCTCCCGAAATCCGTATGCTCTATAATCCGGAACTGAAAGGCGCACCGAACTTCGTTCCGGGTGTCATGGCGCTTGTGCTCATGCTCGTTTGCGTACTAATGACCTCGGTTTCCATTGTTCGGGAAAAGGAACTTGGCACCATGGAGATCCTGCTGGTATCTCCCTTCAACCCATTCCTGGTAATCCTTTCCAAAGCGGTTCCCTATTTCTTCCTTTCCCTGATCAACGTCGCACTGATCCTTGTGATGAGCGTTTACATGCTGGACATGCCGATCAACGGAAGCATCCTGTTGCTCTTCCTCGAAAGCGGTCTGTTGATCCTTACCTCACTTTCACTTGGACTTTTGATTTCCAACAGTACGAGCTCTCAACAAACAGCGATGCTTATCTCCATGATGGCCATGATGCTCCCTACCATGCTTTTCACCGGGTTCATGTTCCCACTGGAAAACATGCCGCTCCCATTGCAGTGGGTCGCAAACCTGATCCCTTCCAAATGGTACTATATCATCG
Organism: Crocinitomicaceae bacterium; assembly: GCA_050300995.1. Lineage (GTDB taxonomy): Bacteria > Bacteroidota > Bacteroidia > Flavobacteriales_D > Crocinitomicaceae > UBA4466. The sequence goes on from JBNKYR010000227.1 coordinate 1,645, forward strand.
TCAAGTCTATCATGATCAAAGGACTGGGATTCTCCGCCATCTGGAAAGAAACGCTGATCCTCGTGGGAATGACAGTCGTGCTGCTTTTCATCAGTTTCAAACGCTTTAAAACCCGATTGGCATGAGAACACTGCGATTTTTATTGAAAAAAGAATTCAAGCAGATCTTCCGCAACAGGTCCCTGCTGCCATTGATTCTTGTCATGCCGATCATTCAATTGATCATCATTCCACTGGCAGCCGATTACGAGGTCAAGAACATCAACATTGCCGTTGTCGATCACGACCATTCTGATTTCTCGCGCGATCTAACCAACAAGATCGTCGGTTCAGGTTATTTCCGACTGGATGCCTATGGTTCCTCCTTCAACAAAGCTTTCCGACAGATTGAAAAAGACAAAGCCGATCTGATCCTCGAAATTCCGGCCGGTTTCGAAAAGAACATGGTACGGGAACAGGAACAAGACCTCTTTGTAGCAATCAATGCAATCAACGGCGTGAAGGCCAACCTCGGCGGGAGTTACCTTGCCAGTATTCTGCAGGATTACAATGTGGAATTGCGGGCTCACCTCATGGGAGGCGGTCACATGCAGCTCCCCTCTTCGATCGACGTGACATTTTCCAACTGGTACAATCCGCACCTCAATTACAATTTCTTCATGGTGCCGGGAATTCTCGTGATCCTTGTAACGATGGTCGGCTCTTACCTTTGCGCCCTCAATATTGTAAAAGAAAAGGAGATTGGTACCATCGAACAGATCAATGTGACCCCGATCAGGAAATATCAGTTCATACTTGGGAAACTGATTCCCTTCTGGATCATCGGAATGTTCGATTTCACCCTGGGACTGTTTGGCGTCGGCTGGCTGATCTACGGCATTTTTCCGGTCGGAAGCATCGGATTGCTTTACCTCTATCTGTCGCTTTACCTCATCGCGATTCTTGGATTGGGATTGCTCATTTCCACCTACTCACAAACACAGCAGCAGGCAATGTCGCTGGCCTTCTTTTTCATGATGATCTTCCTCCTGATGAGCGGACTGTTCACCTCCATCGACAGTATGCCGGCCTGGTCCAAGGTCATTGCCTACTGCAACCCGGTGACTTATTTCATCGACGTCGTCAGAATGATCGTTTTACGTGGCAGTGGCTTCGGGAACATCATTTACCATATCGTGATCACCGCTAGTTTCGCCCTTTTGTTAAATATCTGGGCGGTATTCAATTACAAGAAGACCAGCTGATCTTTTTTACCCTCAGTGAATTGTATACGTCATTCCGTGAAATGTATACATTCGTACGACGTCTTGTCCTCACCTTTGTCAAAAACAATTTCTCATGACAACAATTGACAAATCAAAACCGGTATTGGTTACAGGAGCAACCGGATACGTAGCTGGTTGGATCGTAAAGCGACTGCTGGATGAAGGTATCACCGTACACGCTGCGGTTCGCGATCCTCAGAATGAAAAAAAACTGGCACACCTGAAAGAAATGGCGCAACATTCGAACGGCACGATCAAATTCTTCAAAGCCGACCTGCTGGCGCCAGGAAGCTACGCCGAAGCCATGGAAGGTTGCGAACTGGTGTATCACACGGCATCACCATTCGTGCTGCACGTCGAAAATCCGCAAAAAGACCTTGTCGATCCGGCAGTAAACGGAACCGCCAACGTTCTCGAACAAGCCAATAAAACGCCATCCGTAAAACGCGTTGTAGTAACCAGTAGCTGTGCGGCCATTTACACCGATGCCTCTGACCTCGAAAAAACACCCAACGGAATCTTTACCGAAGAAGTCTGGAACACCACTGCCTCGCTTTCCTACCAACCATACTCCTATTCAAAAACACTCGCCGAGCAAAAAGCCTGGGAAATCAGCAAAGCACAGGATCGTTGGGATCTGGTGGTAATCAACCCCTCCATGGTTCTCGGACCGGCTACCAATCCCAAAACGGCCAACTCCGAAAGTATCATGATGATCAAGCAACTCGGAGACGGAACCCTGAAATCCGGGGTCCCGAACCTTCCGATCGGAGCCGTTGATGTACGCGATCTTGCAGAAGCACATTTCAAAGCAGGGTTCACACCGGAAGCACAGGGACGCCATATCCTTTCCGGACACAACTCCTCTTTTCCGGAAATTGCAAAGACTCTGCATGCGCGCTACGGAAAGGATTACAAAATTCCGAAATCCACAGTTCCGAAATGGTTGCTCTTTCTCATCGGACCAATGATCAACAAGGTGATCACGCGCAAATTTGTTCGCAACAACATTAACAAAGCATGGCGTGCCGACAACTCAAAGAGCATCCGTGAATTGGGCGTTACCTATCGTCCGTTGGAAGAAACGTTGACAGACACCTTCAACTCAATGATTGAAAACAAGGTGATCTAAAACCGTATATTCGTAAGTGTATGAAGGATATCCATGTAGTTGAGACAATTACGGAGGCACACCGGCTTCTCGGGGTAAAAAAGCCAACACATCCACTGATCTCCGTGGTTCATCAAAAGGACATTTCTCCCCTGATCAATGATCCGGAGATCAAACTTCGGGTTGACCTTTATCAGATCTGGATGAAAGACGCCGTGGAATGCCAGATAGGATACGGGCGTAATTCCTACGATTTCAGTGAAGGAACACTTGCCTTCATGAAACCGGGGCAGGTATTATCGCCTGAATCAGAGCCCCCCTCTCATACTACGGAAGGTCGTTTGCTGATTTTTCATCCCGATCTCATCCGGAAGTCGCCATTGGGAGCCAGCATCCACAACTATTCCTTTTTCGATTACGAAGTGCATGAGGCATTGCATATTTCGGATGAAGAACGCAGCACACTTTTCGGACTTATCGACAAGCTGGAACACGAGATCAGTCTGAACATCGATCAACACAGCCAGCACATCATCGTCTCCAACCTGGAACTGTTACTGGCCTATTGCACCCGCTATTACGATCGTCAGTTTTACACGCGAACGAATCTTCATCAGGACCATGTTTCCCGCTTCGAGAATTTACTCAAGGCCTATTATCAGGGAGGAAAGCAACTAACGGATGGCGTACCCACCGTGACCTGGTGCGGAAAACAACTCAGCATGTCCTCCAATTACCTAAGCGATCTTTTGCGAAAAGAAACCGGTAAAAACGCCCAGGAACACATCCATGATTTCGTGATCAACCGCGCAAAGGACCGACTGCTCGGGACCACCGATCCGCTTTCTCAAATTGCATATGATCTGGGCTTCGAATACCCACAGCATTTCAGTAAGATTTTCAAAAAGAAAACCGGAATTTCGCCGAGTGAATACCGACAGTTGAACTAAAAGAACAATACATCAATGACCATTCAAGACATTTTTGAAAACAACCGCCGTTGGTTAAACGAAAAAAAACGAACCAACAAGGATTTCTTTACACACCTCGCCAAAGGACAGAACCCTGACTTTTTGTTCATCGGGTGCAGCGACAGTCGTGTAACCGCCGAAGACCTCATGGGTGCTCAACCGGGAGAAGTCTTTGTGCACCGGAATATAGCCAACCTCGTTCCGAACAACGATAACAATTCAGCGTCCGTGATCGAGTATGCCGTGGGACACCTCGGTGTGAAGCACATCATTGTTTGCGGTCACTACTTCTGCGGTGGTGTGCAAGCCGCCATGCAGGCAAAAGATCTTGGTATTCTGAACCCGTGGCTGCGCAATATCAGAGATGTATACCGCCTGCACAAAACCGAACTCAGTTCCATTCAAAACGAGGAGGAGCGCTACAAGCGGTTAGTGGAACTCAATGTCCAGGAGCAGTGCATCAACATCATCAAAATGGCCGTGGTACAACGAAGTTACCTTTCGAAAGGCTTTCCGATGGTTCATGGCTGGGTATTCGATGTGGAATCCGGTGAGCTGATCGATCTGAAGATTGATTTTGAAAAGATCTACGCAGGAATTCGGGAAATCTACGACCTGTCTTCGCCGGAAGCCTGAGAACGACCCTTCTGACGAAACTTTTGTCGCCGCCGGAGCATTTCTATCTGTCGGAGGGGGTCAGAATTTATGCAAATGCGTAACTTTAGACCTGACCGAACCATGAAAAAGACGACAGAAAAAGCAATTGATCTGCCCGAAGCTACTATTCAATTCCTTGAGGAGCGAATAATGCACATTCACATCAAAGTGGAGCATGAATTTGAATTGGAGCATTCGAAAAAAATCCTGGAAGCCAGAACACGGCTCGCTGCAGGGCGAAAGATGGCCATTCTTTATACCGCTACGAAATTTGTGATCCCCTCCCGGGAAGTCCGCGAATTCCTGGCTACTGAGGAGCGCTCCCATCTGGTACTGGCCGACGCTTTTGTCATCAACAGTCTTCCCCAACGACTCGCCGTGAAATTCTTTATACAGTTTAATAAGCCCGTGCGCCCCACGCGCTTTTTTGAATCAAGTGAGAATGCACTGAACTGGCTGCAAAAGGTTGTACATCAATAAAAATTATCCGAGATTACCCCCAAGCCTGCTGTAGTAGCATTCCGGTTTCCACAAGAGTGCCGGACCATGCACCATACGAACAACGATCATTTCCCGTAGTGAAAACCCTG
>JBNKYR010000228.1:0-6107 GCA_050300995.1 Crocinitomicaceae bacterium
TCCGGTGATGCGCGCATCGATCTGATCAGGGGCTAAGTTCTTCAACTGAGTCGATAACGATCGGGTGCGCAAGATCGCATCCGTCATTGAAGGCACGCGATAAGTGATAATGCAAACGTAGTCGCGTACCGTTCTTTTGATACTTTTCTTCCAGATTGATGGGCCGGAACAACACCTCAGTTCCCTGGTCGTCCTTGCATTTGAAAAGAAACATGCATCCCTGTTCACGGTAGGCAGTGGTAATTATGCCGTCAGCAACCAATGTGTCTTCAGGTGTTGAGATGACCGTTTCCTTTGTGGAAGAGCAAGCAACCATTACCGGTAAAATCAGAAGATAGATCCAAAGTTTCATCATAAAAAAAGGCTGGAATCTTGCATAAGCAAAATTCCAGCCAATATAACTTTTCGTGGATTACGTTTACTTGGCGATCAGGAATTTGATACCTCCTTCCTTACCGTCTTTCTTCGCACGCAGGTAGTAAATACCGCTGTTCACCACTGGCAGGATAACTTCCTGCGCTTCGGTTTCAATTTTAGAATCGAGTACCAGACGTCCGCGCTCGTCGAATACCTGGAACTTCGCTCCAACCTCGAGCCCGGTTACAACAAATGTACCGTCGTTCGGGTTCGGGATCAGGGAAACACCTGTAAGTGATGCTTCCTCGGAAACACCTGAACAACCGTCTACGGTGATAGACAGGTTCGTTGTTCCGATACAGCCATTTCCGTCAGTGTATGTGTACGTGATCACAAATGTACCTACTCCAGCTGTCGAAGGATTGAAAATGGAGCCGCTAACACCTGTACCTGAGAAAGTACCACCTGAAGGTGATCCAACCAGTGTCAAAGGATCAGAATATGTACACATCGGATCAACAGAAGCTGGTGAAATGCTTGTTGACGGAAGCGGGTTCACAGTCAGGTTCGTTGTCACCGTACTGTCGCAACCAGCTGCGTTGGTCAATACATCTGTATAGGTACCAGCAGTTGTGTAGGTATTACCACCGATCGAGTAGCTGCTTCCCTGGCAGATCTCCACGTTTTGTGTGTTGGAAGTTGCCTGAAGCATTGTTACTGTCGTTGTTACGGTACTGTCACATCCGTTAGAAGTCAATACATCCGTATAAGTTCCTGCGGAAGTGTAGGTGCTTGTACCAACGGTCACGGATTGACCCGGACAAAGCTCTACGGCCTGAGAGTAAGAAACGCCCGCAGTTACTGTAATTGTGGTTGTCTGCGTGCTGCTTCCCTGAGTATTGGACGCAACAAGCGTAACCGTGTATGTTCCCGGAGAAGAATACACATAAGATGGGTTCTGTGCGGAAGAAGTTCCTCCGTCACCGAACGTCCAGCTCCATCCTGTTGGTGAACCTCCGGAAAGATCCGTAAAGTTTACTGTGCTACCGGCACAAACTGTTGTGCTGCTTGCGGTGAAGTTCGCCGTTGGCGCAACAGGCCCTCCAGGATTGTAGATACCAAGACCGAATCCGGAGAATCCTGTGCTGAACGAACCGGTGAATGTTACATCACCGTAGAAGCTTCCAACAGTTGTCGGACTGCTTGTGATGGTATAGGAACCGTAGTTCGCAGGTGTAACATCATTGATTGCATTGCTTCCTGCTACTTTCACGATTTCAGCATTAGCACGGCTGTTTCCTGTGAATGTTTCCCAGGCTGCAACTTCTGCCTCTTCGTAGTATACAGTGAGGTTGTATGTTCCGGAAGGGTTCGTGTTCGTCGGCGTGATCCTGAATGTTTTCGACGCCAGGTAATCCGGAGTATTTGTAGTATTGAACTGCAATGCCGTCGGAGATGTACCCGGACGATCCACATCAACAGTTACACAACCATAATCGAAAGTGGAAGTGTTCTGAATGGTCAGCATCACATTGTCTGTAGCCGGATCATAGAAGTGAACAGTTTGGTTCGGACCGAGTTCTGCTTGCATACCTGAACCTGTGTTCACAGCTGTTTGAATGCCGATTGGTCCCTGACCGGAAATCAGAACGTTGTCTACGGCCCATCCATATAACCATCCGGTACCATCCGAATAGTTGAATGAGATTTGAACGTTGGAGTTCCCTACGTATGGCGTAAGGTCAATCGTAAGGTTCTGCCAGCTGGTGTTTCCTGCAACCGTTGATAACAGGTTGTAAGCCCCACCTCCCACGGAGATTTGCACTTCTGCGACTTCTGTATTTCCACTATAGGTATTCCCTTCAAAATAAGAGTCAAAGTTGAGAGTTGCAGTTGCATAGTTTGACAGGTCGAATGAACCGGTGAAGAGATCAACATCGTTCTGGTTACAGTTACAGGCGTCATCGTTGAGATAAGCCATTTGCGTGGCATTTGTGTTCGGAACGGTCCATGCAGTAGAAGAGGCTCCGGCCGCGTTGGCAACCTGCCATGGGTCGTTTGATGCTCCACCAGCGTTATTCACTGTAGTAAATGGCGCCAATCCTGATTCGAAATTCTGAGAGAGGATCGTTACGGTTGGTCCGGCCATGGAAAGCGGATCGAGATCATCATCGTTAATGGTGATGTCAACCAATTGGTTTGTAGCACCGGCAGTTGCATCTCCACCGTTTGCATTCAGGGTATATCCCAACTGAATGGTTTCGGTTCCTTCTACAACGGCATCGTTATACACACGTACTTCCACTGTTTCGGTAAGGTTACTACCGTTCAGGGTAAATGAAGTATTGTTGAGTGTGTAATCCACACCCTGAGTTGCCGATCCACCGGTAACAATAATTGTAATGTCCGCATTCTGTGTCGGAGCTGCACCAATCGAGATCGGAACGTTCACGACAGCATAATCCAGACATGCTGAAGCTGCAATGGTAGCATCCGGTTCGTTCACGGAGTATGTGGCATTGTCAAAAGAAACTTCAGGGTTGAGCGCACAAAGATCAATGTTGAATGCTGCAATACGCGTACGTCCTGCATTGTTCGGGTTGTACATTCCGGTCATCCAGAAAGTTTCACCGTCCGTAGGATCAACACCCATGGCGTTGTAATCTCCGTAACGGTTAGACGAGTTGAATGTTGTTCCGGCAACGATCACTGTTTCCGGCTCTGTCATTTGATTCAAAGGATCACATTCCTTACGTCCGGTGTAACGAATTGAAGGGTATACAGATGAACTTGAAACGTTGTAGGCCAGTCCGATGTTTCCGGATTCGGAAATACCGATTGTTGGCATCCAGCGACTGTGTCCGTCCGGAGCATACGTACTTTCCTGATAAATGGACCAGGTACCGCCGGCTCCTCCGGTACGACGTAATTCATACCAGCGGATTCCCGCGTCGTCACTTCCGCTAACGTCGGTCACGTGACAGCAAACAATGGATTCATGTGAGCCGAAGTTTCGGTACATGACACGGTTCATAAGCACTTCACGAAGTGGGTCAAGATTGGTGCTTGATCCGGGTTGGTCAATGCAGGAGAATGAAGTATATCCGCAAAGTTCGGAGTCAAAAGGATAGTTCATGTTCAGAACAATGTCCTGTGAGAGTGATGAATTCGATGGAGTAGCCCAATCGATGTCAATGTTCCAGATTTCAAGAGCGTCTGTGGAAGCACCTGACCAGGCATCATCTCGCATTCGCATAATCATGGCAGGAGCACCGGCCGGAGGGTTGGTTGTTCCCATCAGACTAACCGGCGCAGAAGCCTGGAATCCGATTGTACCGAAATTCGATTGCGTAAACATTTGTGCATTCGTTGAGGTACCAGCAAGCATGTTTGTCCGGTTGAGGGCATATACGTCGGAACTTCCCACGTTGGCAGTGATAATATAGGCATCATCCCAAATAGAATATTTTGGATAATCAGGGAATCCTCCCGGAGAGTTCACAATAAATGTGTAGTACGATCCGGTTGGGTCCGGAGTGGTGGAGATAGCCACGTGCATGTTGTTACTGGAAGCAGCAAATTCGCTCAGCAACCAACGGTCAGCACGCTCGTCGTAAAGAACAATCGGGTCTCCCAATCCACCCGGGGTTCCCATGAAGTTGTCAAAATAAACCTGGGTTCCGATAGGCGTACCGGTTTTGGTGAAAACACGGATGTACGCACCTGAAGGCCCGTTTGTCATTTGTACTACATGGTTTGGTCCGACGTCAACAGTCGGATCTGCAGGGCTTACGTTGAAGTTTGTAATTCCGTCAAAGTTCTGCGTAAGTGCTTTTGTTGGCGGCGCAGGTGGCGGATAATGCTTCTGAGCGGACAGGTCCGGCCCGTTAGGCTGGGCATGAGGATTCACTTTGTCGTGAACATACCAGTCGTCTTTTGGATGGTAGCCAACTTTGAAGTGTTTTACCTCTTCATTTACGGTGCCTGGTGGCTCTACATAGTCGATGAGGTTTCCGGTTTCCCCCAGAAAAGTAACAGGAACTTCTACGGCGCGGTAAACGCGGTTCGAGACGTCTAATTTCTTTTGTACTTCCGGGGCGGGCTGATTGATCTGCTGCTGGGCATTTGTCAGCAACGAGACAAACATCCCTAAGAACAATAAGGATTGTCGTTTCATGATGGAGACAGTTTATAGTTTTAGTATATCGCAGCCTAAAATATGAAAAAAAATTAACAATCCCCTAACACAAAAACGGTTTAGCCTCCAAGGAATGAGAGAAGTAGCAAGTTTACAGGTGCGCTGCTACTGATTTGAAGAGAGCAGGAATCGGGCTGTTAACTACTTCGGGCTGGCGAACGCGATGATGTGTCCATCGGGGTCGGCAAGGTATCCGACATGATCTCCCCAGTCACGGGGAAGTACTTCTGAAATCTCCCTGGCACCTGCGGCAATTGCTCGTTTGTGAGCTTCTTCGGCATCTGCTACTTTCAGGTATAGTTCACAACGTGGAATGCCATTGCCTTTTTCCGGGTGAGAAGTGAAAGGCGTTAGAATTCGTGCGATACCCTTTTCTGGCATCAACCCCAGTTTGCATCCCGGAAGATCAAATTCAGTCATGCCCGGAACGAAGAGTGTGGGTTCTGATTCAAGTACCTTTTTGTAGAAATCGGTACTGACCTCCTGATCGCTTACATAGAGAATAAATTCAACGATCATTGATCTGTCTCTTTCTTTAGGGTGACCACCTCGTCAAAAATACCTGCTTTCCGGAGTGTCTCGAATTCTTCCTGACTAGGGGAAAGAATGACCAGATCATAGACCTTGTCCGGGACGGTCCGCTTATTTTGAACAGTGTCGAAGATGGATGTTTCCAGATCATAACTGAATTCTCCGATCTCCAGACGATCCGCACTAAATTTGAGGATGGCGGGGGTGTACACATCATTTTCCGCAAAATTCAATAGATATTCTCCATTTCCAAGGGGTTTTAAAGTATGTGGTGCCCCCAGGCCTGCCAGCAATTCGCGGTTACGTACGCCGAAATAATAGCGATCATCCTGAAGCACGCAAGGAACGGAGTCATTTTTTACGACTCCGAAAATGTAGTCGTTACGGACATCATATTTTGAAGATTCACGGATCGTTTTCCGGTCGATTGACGTAATTATGGTGGACACTACGGCAATTCCGTCGGCACTTACCTCATAGCTACGACCACCCCCGGGCAAGTAATAGCGACCGAAATAGCGGCTGTCTACCTGTTGCACGGATTGGCCGCCAAGAGGAAGGGGTTCCGAAAAATAATAGGACTTTTGTCCTATTGAAAAAAAGCCGGTCAAAACGCATGTGAACAGAGCAATTATTTTCATAACTTAAATATATAGAGCACCTAAATTTACAAATCCATAACCTCGAAAAACGAAATACATGCAAAAAAGATGGCTCGTTAAAACACCAATGGAGAGTACAGCCGTTGATGAATTCCGTTCAAAACTGAAAGTTGACCCCATTGTGGCAGAACTTTTGTTACAGCGCGGGATCGACTCATATGACAAAGCAGAACATTTTTTCCGTCCTAAGTTGGAGGACTTGCATGATCCGTTTTTGATGAAAGACATGGATGCCGCGGTTGAGCGTTTGCAAGAAGCGATTGAAGAACAACAACGCGTGATGCTGTTTGGTGATTATGATGTAGACGGGACAACTTCTGTATCTCTTGTATACTCTTTTCTCAAAGCTCAGTACAAAG
>JBNKYR010000229.1:0-6102 GCA_050300995.1 Crocinitomicaceae bacterium
TTCGAAATAAGCATGCCGGTGCGGTTCACTGAAATCGTAGTCATTCAGTGTGGAGAGTCGGTTCACGATCACCTCCTTGCGGTTGGTCTTTGCTGATTGATGCGTTGGGATCATTCTTTCGTAGTCTGTAAAAAGACGAAAAGAAATTCCGGGAAGTTGGTTTTGATGCCTAAGCTTTATCCTCCGCCTCTTCTTTCTTCGGTCCGGACGGTTCTTTCGGTTCTTCTTCCGTTTCACCAGTCACTTCTTCCTCCGGTTTTGCCTGTGCAGTTTGGTGAAGATGTGAGTGCGTTCGGGGCGGTTCAAACTTTACTGCATTTTCTATGTCACGGGCATGTTGATCCAACGGACGACGGATGTCTTCGGCTGTTTCTTCGATGATTCCTTTCAGGTTCAGGTCCTTTTTCATATCCGCCCCGGATTTCCGGATTTCATTCTGAATATCCGCAGATGCATCCTTGATCTGACGCATGGCTCTTCCCAGGGTTCTTGCCAGTCCCGGAATGCTCTTCGCACCGAAGAAAATCAGGACAAAAATGAGGATCAGCAAGATCTCAGAGCCCGAAACGTCATTAAGGATCAAAACCATGTTACAAAAATAGTCTTTTTAGCACGTACTACTTCTGAAATCCCGCCTTTTCCATCGGGTAAGCATTGAAGGTTCCCGAACCCACTGCTACCAGTTCTCCGCGTTGGTTCCGCATTTCTCCTTCCACGAACAACATCCGGTTCCCACTCTTGACAATATGGGCAGTCGTATGCATGGTATCTCCCAGCAATGCAGGCGCGATGAACGAGATCTTCAGCTCGATGGTAGAAACTACTTTGCCTTGCTCCAGTACCTCCGACAAGGCACACACGCCCATCGTTGCATCCATCAGGGCACTTATGGAACCACCGTGCGCTGCGATCGGAGTAGCAAGGTGCTGTTCGGTGATCGGCATGGAATATACAATGTTCCCGGGGCCGACAATATCAAACTCCATTCCCAGCAGCACGCCGAAATTATTCGCATTGATATACCCCTTCACAATGGGGTGATTCATAAAAAACTGTGTCACGCCTCCTCCTTTTGAACATGTACATCCATTTGCGGGAATGGAATGGTTAATCCTGCCTTCGCGAATTCAAGGTACACGCGCTCATTCATATCGAAAAATACCGGCCAGTAATCATCCGTCTTTACCCAGGCACGCACGGTAATGTTCACGGAAGAATCTGCCAGTGCTCCCAATCCGATGAAGTTTTCTTCCTTCTTCAGAATACGCGGATCCTCATTGATAAATTTCGCAAGCAGTTCTTTTGCAACCTTCAGGTCGTCTCCGTAGGAAATCCCGAAAGACCAGTCGACCCTGCGCTTATTCGCTTTTGTATAGTTTACGATCGTTCCGTTAGCCACCGCACCATTGGCCAGGATGATCACCGTATTGTCCGTAGTCGTCAGAATCGTATTGAAGATCAACACTTCTTTTACAACCCCCTGCTCTCCCTGAATGTCCACGAAATCACCAGTCTTGAATGGTTTGAAAAGCAAGATCATTACCCCTCCTGCAAAATTGGACAAAGTACCTGAAAAGGCCATACCAATCGCGAGACCGGCAGCACCGAGAATCGCTACGAAGGAGGTCATTTCGACACCGAGTTGCGTAAAGGCGGTCACAACCACCAGCGTTTTGACCACAATACTGGTCAGGCTTCGCATAAAGGTCACCAGGCTGTGATCGCTTCCCCGTCTCTCCAGAATACGCGTCATTGCACGGGCCATTAATTTGGCCACCCAAAATCCGATCACCAGGATCACCAGTGCAATCCCAATGCGCATGGCAATGTCAAGCAAAACATCCGATAAATCACCGGATTTCATTCCGAAAAACTCTTCGATCTTCTCCATAGTTCAAATTTTCCTGCCGGTCAAGGGCATTCGAGAGCAAAAATAAGCTTGTTCGGGGACCCGCAGCAAACTCATCCGCGATTTCCTTTAAATTTACGCTATGTTTTTCTTTCTGTCCAAGGCTTTACTGTTTCTCATCTCCCCTTTTTTTTGGATGGTGATCTGCCTTGGTCTGTTCTTTTTCCTCAAAAACCCGAAATGGAAAAAGCGAATGAAATTCAGTGCCATCGGCATCTTCCTTTTCTTTTCCAACACAGTGATCTTCTCTGAAGTTTGCCGGATGTGGGAGGTTCCCGGTACGCGTCTTAATAAGGTGGGACATTACGATGTCGCTATCGTTCTGGGAGGCATGTTCGAATACAACGGTGATCTGGATGACATCAGCATCCGGCGTCAGGGTGATCGGCTCATACAGGCGGTCAGCCTTTATAAAATGGGAAAGGTAGACAAGTTACTGATCTCCGGAGATTCCGGTTTCATCGGAGAACACGGTCTGCACGAGGCAAAACAAGTGAAAGCTCTGCTGTTGCGCTGGGGCATTCCCGAAACGGATATCCTCACGGAGGAAACTTCAGTCAATACCCATCAGAATGCGGTCAACACTTGTCGTTTACTGCAAAAATCCTACCCACACCTTGATCGGGTTCTCTTGGTTACTTCCGGAATTCACATGAAACGTGCTCTGGCCTGTTTTAAGAAGGAAGGTTTGAAATGTACACCGTTTGCCACGGATCTTTATGTCAACCAAAAAGGTGCGTATTTCTGGGATCAATACCTGTTCCCGAATGTCAGCAATTTTGTTTCCTGGAATTATCTTCTGAAAGAAATGATCGGCTATGTCAGCTACGCGATGGTCGGGTACATTTAACGTTTCCAGCCTTCCCAATCGTCGTGATCGCCTTTTCGCATATCGCGCAGCATTCCGAAAATAATAATCAACGCCAGGGACAGACCAATCAGTCCGAAAATGGAATAACCTTTCCAGAAAGGCCCGATATTGTTAATGATCAGCAAAACCGATCCTACCAGTAATCCGGTGACAAGCACAGCCGAAACGACTTGTTTGGTCACACGGTTGACAGTGTGCACCATGGGATCAATTCCCTGGTGATTGAGGCTCACTTCGATCTTTCCGCTATTGATTCTGCGAATCGCATTTTTCAGATCGCGTGGAAAGTCTTCCAGTTGCGTTCCGAACTCATACAGCGTATTTACGACCTTCTTTCCCCAGTTCAGTGGATTCAACTTCTTTCGGAGTACCCGCTTCATGTAAGGCTTGGCGAGTTCCATCAGATCGAGATCGGGATTGAGCTTGTGGATCACACCTTCCACCGTCACCATTGAACGCGCCAGCAGAAAGAAATGGGCGGGAACTTTCAGTCCGTGACGAATGATGATATCACGCAATTCCATTAATACGGTACTCATTTCATTTTCATGCATCGCCTGCACCGCATAGCTGTCTACAAACTCGTTCAGGTCGTATTCGAATTCGCGCATATTCCGGAAGGTCATGTCGCCGGACATCTGCTGGAGCGAACGGATAATCCGTTTGATGTCTTTTTCGTAGACACCAACAAACAAATTGACCAGCATATCAATGTCGCGCGGCATGATACTTCCCATCAGTCCGAAGTCCAGAAAGCACAACTCTCCGTTGGGCAGAACCAGAATATTTCCGGGATGCAAATCGGCATGAAAAAATCCGTATTCAAAGACCTGCTTGATATAGGAGCGCCCAAGCTTATCCCCGATCTTCATACAATCATGACCGACCCTGTTGAGCTGTTCCAGATCCGAGATCTTTGTCCCGTTGATAAAATCCATTGTGAGGACTTTACCAGTGGTGTAATCCTTGAAAACACTTGGACAACTGGCTCCGGTTTCGCTGCGGTCTTTCTCGAGGTGATGGTAAAAACGCTGAATGTTGATCGACTCATGGACGAAATCCAGTTCGTACGTAATACTCTGCTCAAAATGGCGCACGAGTCCGACCAGATCAAATGCTTTCAGCGAAGGCATGCGTTTCTCGAACACTTTGGCAAGCGTATACATCACACGAATGTCTTCGACAATCACTTCACGAATTCCGGGACGCTGAATCTTGACTGCCACCAGTTCACCCGTCGTCAGAACTCCTTTGTGCACCTGTGCCATGGAAGCGGAGGCAAACGGTTCGGGCTCAAAAGAGCGAAACAGTACCTCCACGGATTTCTTCAACTCCGTTTCAACCATTTTTTTCGCCTGAGGACCGGGAAATGGAGGAACGCTGTCCTGCAATCGTTCGAACTCTTCGATCAACTCTTTGGGCAAAAGGTCAGGACGATTACTAAGAATCTGCCCGAACTTCACAAAGGTTGGTCCCAGTTCCTCACAAATGAGTCGCATGCGCGCCCACTTCGAGTGAAGCTCCGCCTTTTTTCGGGTTGTTTTGGGGATCAGTCGCCGGATAAAACGGAAGGAACCGGTCTCGATAAGTTGGGACATGATGTCTTCAAAACCATAACGTACGAACACACGTATGATCTGATTGTAGCGACGAAAAGAACGGTATCGTCTGCTTATCCCCGAGAATACCCCCATTCTATGAACTAGCTTTCCTTATTTTCGAGAACTTCAATTCTCGATTTCGCCAAAGATAGTTCTTTTGTCAATGCTTCAATTTTTTCCTCCAGTGTATTGATCTGATTTGTATGTGCAATTCGCATTTTTTCATACATCGATTCCACTACTTCTGCGATCTTCGCCTCAAGCTCTTCCTTCGCCTCGTGCATCTTGTAGACCATTTTGTCCACAAACTCCAACTCGTTGCCCTCGGAATCCGTAATTTTTTCTTTCGCGAAGTTGTTTAACTTTTCCTTGCCCATTTCCGTGTACTCGTGAATCTTTTCCAGAGCATGTGTATCCTTTGCGATCACATACAAATTTGACGACAAGGTCAGCAGTTCCAAAAATGTTTTTGTTTTCATGCGTGTTTATTTATACTATTAAGTTAGTGATTATTCTCACTCAATGGACAGTCTGGTTGTCCGAATATGAAGGATTAATGTTAATTTCGTCCCACACATATTTTGTCAGACATGAATCTAGACGCCAGTATTTCTACCATCATGACAACTTCCGTGGCTACCGTAAGCCCGGATCAACGTATTCTTGAGATCAAACACCTCTATGAACGTCCGGATTTTCACTCGCACATTCCTGTGGAGGAGAACGGACGACTGGTAGGAATCGTAAGTATTGTGAATTTCATGCGGGCTATTCATGATGCTACACTGGATGACAGCGAGCCGGTCTATCAATCAACGCTGGTACGTGAGATCATGACCCCGAATCCCACTTCGGTTTCTCCTGAAACAACTATTCGCGAGGTTGCAAGTATTCTTTCGGAAGGTGATTTTCACTCCGTTGTGGTAGCGTCGGGCGATGAAGTGAAGGGAATTGTGACCACAACAGACCTTCTGCGTCTGATGTTGAACGCCTGATTCAGGCAAACAGCAACTTACAGGATTTTTCGAGTTCTTCCCGGTGTTTCGGGTGCGCAATGTTGATGAGCAGTTTCGTTCGCTCTTCAATTGTTTTTCCATACAGATCTGCCACGCCGTATTCGGTCACCACATAATGAATGTGCGCCCGGGTCGTGACCACACCAGCTCCCTGCTTCAGGAAAGGAACAATTTTCGATTCTCCGGATTTGGTCGTAGATGTTAACGCAATGATCGGCTTCCCACCTTCTGAAAGAGAAGCCCCGCGAATGAAATCCATTTGTCCCCCGACACCCGAATAGATCTTGCAACCAATCGAATCGGCACAGACCTGTCCCGTGAGATCGAGTTCAATAGCACTGTTAATCGCCACGACTTTCGGGTTCTTACGAATGACGTCCGTACTGTTCACGTATTCAAAATCCAGCATTTGGACCATCGGGTTGTCGTCGATGAAATCATACAGTTCCTTACTGCCCACCACAAATGACGCAACGATCATTCCCGGATGCTTTTTCTTCATCCGGCCGTTCACCACTCCTTTTTTGATCAATGGCAAGACACCGTCCGAGAACATCTCAGAATGGATCCCCAGATCTTTGTGATTATCAAGACAGGCCAGTACTGCATTCGGAATGGAACCGATCCCCATCTGCAGGGTCGAACCGTCCTCAATTAATTCGGCGATGTTCTTTCCGATCGCCTGTTCTTCCGGTGTCAAAGGAT
>JBNKYR010000230.1:0-6089 GCA_050300995.1 Crocinitomicaceae bacterium
ATACTTAAACATGGATTTACATCTGTTATTTTACAAGGAACTAAGTAATCAAGAATTAATTTCTGCCGAATTAAACAATGGCAAGTTTGTTTTAGACTTAAGCAGATGTCTGACGGAAGTAAAACAAATAAATCCAGAGCCCATTGAAAAATCTACAATTCCTTTTAGCCCGGAACTCAAACAAAATTTACTCAATATATACTCTTCCGTAAACAAAATATCACTTTGGTGGAAAATTGAACCAGAGATTCTAAAGACTGAGCTCTCCACAAACGAATGGCTAAAAAGTCATTATCCTATGGAACAATATGGATTTGAAAAAATCAGTGAAGAACTCAGCGGAACAATTAACGTACTTCGACCATCTGAATTACTGGACACCAAACAATTCAGTTACTTAAAAAAAGGAGATGTGCAGTACCTTCCATTTGACATGCATTTTGACCTGATCATATGTTTTAAATACGATGGAAAAGATGTAGAAGATCGATTGTATATTTTCAACAGTTCTGACAGTGATCAGATTGTCGACATGCAAATTGGCTGCTTGAAGTATCTTGAACTGGCATACAAGGCGAAACTTTTCTTCTATTGGCAATATGCTTTCGTCTTCAAGAATGGCATACATAATGAACGACTTCGCGTTATGCTCCCTACAATATTTGACTTACTCAAATTAGACCTGAGCGATTTCGAATAACTTGTTTGCTCCTCTTCAACACAAATCAGGTGCTGCAGAATTATGTCGTCAGGAATAGATTTAGGGCATATCAAATAATTAACAAAATACCTGAATAATCTGTTGAAACTGGCCCAAATCTGATCTCCTTCGAAATTTAGTAGCAGTAAACAACAAAAGTATCGTCTAATGGCATCCTTTCAGGTTAGCAGTTTCCCCGATTTCTAATTACCTTGGTAACATGCGTTATGCCCTGACAGTAGTTTGCATTGCACTTGTTACTATGGTCTTCGGTGGAAAATCACCGGATACTACTGTTGTTCGTATTGAGGGGATCCAATCTCCGGAAAAACGTACCGAAGCATACAACCTTGCAGCGGAATCGGCCTGGATGAACGGAAACTTTCTTGCATGCCTGGACTACGCCAGTCGTGGGCTGACACTCAGCAAACAACAAGGTTATGACGCGCTGGAAGCGAAACTATTGACCAATCGGGGTATCGGCTATGAGTATCTTAGTCAATACCCTTCCGCACTCGAAGATTACTTTGCCGCACTGGAGATCCAGGAAAAGCTGGATGATCCGGAAATGGAAGCCTATATTCTCAGCAGTATCGGACTTGTGTACTTGTATCAGACACGCTATGAGCAGTCGATGGAATACCATGAAAGAGCGCTGAAAATCCGAAGAAGGATCAATGATCGGCATGGTATTTCTGCATCCCTGAACAACCTGGCAATCCTCTATACCAAAAACCAGAATTTTGAGAGGGCCATCGACTATTATGAGGAGTGTATTCGCATTGATAAATCTGCTAATGATAGCATTGGATTGGGAGACGACTACAACAACATTGCCCTCACCTACCTCGATTGGCAACAATATGAGAAGGCACTGGAATACCTTCAACTTGCAATAAAGATTCGTCTGGCCAGCGGAGATCAGACCAAAATTGCGGAAACCTACAATAATTTCGGGACGCTTTATTACAACACCGGAGAATACACCCGCGCAAAACCATACCTGCTGAAAGCAACGAAGCTGGCCGATCAAATCCGAAACAAAGAGTTGCTACGTTTCGGATACGACCTGTTGGCAAAAACGGCGGCTCACCTGGGAGACAGCGCCAACGCTTTCGTGTATTATCAACGTTTCATTGCCTATCGCGATAGTATCGACAACTCGGAAATAGCCCGAAAGCAAACCGAACTCGAAATGACTTATGCTTTCAACAAAGAGAAGGAACTCGCGGAAATGCAGCAGGCAGAAAAAGACCGTCAGCAAGCCATTATTCTTTATTCGGTTTCCGGTGGATTGCTACTCATCCTTGGCTTTTCGATCCTGCTCTTTCGTAAGTGGCGTGAAACACGCAGACAGCAGTTGATTATCGAAGAAAATAACAAGATCGTTGAGCAGAAAAATGAAGAAATCCTTGACTCGATTAGTTATGCACGCCGGATCCAGCGCGCAATACTTCCTCCGGAAGAAGAGTTTTCGCACCATCTGCCACAGCACTTTATCTTGTATCAACCAAGGGATATTGTCTCCGGCGACTTCTACTGGCTGGCCGAACAGGGCGATCGTCTGATCGTTGCCGTAGCGGATTGTACGGGACATGGCGTTCCGGGAGCACTCATGAGTGTTGTATGCAGTAATGCATTGAACCGGGCTGTCCGTGAATTCGGGCTGGAAAACCCTGCAACCATTCTCGACAAAACACGTGACCTCATCCAGGAGGAATTGTCCAAAGGCGGACAATCCGTTCAGGATGGAATGGATATTTCGCTCTGCTCCATCGATCGATCCAGGCGCATTTTACACTGGGCGGGAGCCAATCTGCCACTTTGGATCCTTCGGGTCGACAAGAAGGAAATCGAAGAATGGAAGGGCGACAAACAACCGATCGGACTCTACTCCCACAGCAAGCCTTTTTCGGGTCAACAAATTCAATTGACCAGCGGTGATCGGCTGTATCTGTTCAGTGATGGTTTCGCTGATCAATTCGGAGGACCGGGAGGAAAAAAGTTAACCACACGTCGGTTCAAAGAGTGGGTTGCGGAAAGTGCGAAACTCAGTATCGAAGAGCAGGGGAATTTCTTATCGGACTCTTTCAAAACATGGAAAGGAAAGCTCGATCAGATCGATGACGTATGCCTCATCGGTGTGGAAATTGTCTGAGAGATCTCAAACGAGGTAAATCGTCCTCCCCTCCACTTCAATCTCATCACCGGGAATCAGTTTTGCCCGCTTGCGCAATTCAACTTCGCCGTTTCGGAGTACTAATCCTTCATCCACGATCATCTTGGCATGACCGCCCGTTTGTGCCAGACCAATTGCCTTGAGCAACTGGATCAGTTCTATGAACTCTCCCCTAACTTTCAATTCTTCACGATCCTGCATAGATTCGATATAATTCATCGGCAGCCTGGAAAGAAGTCAATTCACCATTCGCCACTTTTGTTTCCATTTCCTTCAATCGGAGTAACATATCCGCATCTCCGAAAAAATCACTGATCAATAATTCCTTGAGCGCTTCGCGCAGCCATTTTTTATCCTGTTCATGGCGGTTGTGTTCAATGTAGCCCTTTTGCTTCATCGTCCGTTCGAAACGGTCAATTACCTCATAAACCCGTTCGATATTTGTCCCATCGAGAGCACTACAGGTGAATACCTCCGGAATCCATTCATTGGCGTGTGGCGGAAAGAGATGAAGGGCTCCGCGGTACTCAGCAGCTGCAAGATTGCATTTCTTCACATTGTCACCGTCCGCTTTCGTGATTACCAGGGCATCAGCCATTTCCATAATGCCTTTTTTAATTCCCTGCAACTCATCCCCCGCTCCTGCAAGCATCAGCAAAAGGAAGAAGTCTACCATTGATTTTACCACTGTTTCAGACTGCCCAACCCCCACTGTTTCGATCAGGATCACGTCGAAACCTGCTGCTTCACACAACAAAATACTTTCGCGTGTTTTACGTGCCACCCCGCCCAATGTCTCTCCAGAAGGAGAAGGCCGGATAAAAACATTTTCCTGAACCGACAATTCCTGCATGCGGGTTTTATCACCAAGAATGCTTCCGCCACTTACCGAACTGGAAGGATCAACGGCCAATACCGCGATCTTCTTCCCCTTCTCCAAAAGCACTTTTCCGAAGGCTTCGATGAAGGTACTTTTACCTACGCCCGGAACCCCTGTAATTCCAATACGAATGGCATTCCCGGAATGAGGAAGGCAAAGATTTAACAACTGATTGGCATTGGCCTTATGATCAGGATTCAGACTTTCAACGAGCGTAATTGCCTCACCCAAAGCTCTCCGATCACCTTTCCGAATTCCTGCAAAGAGATTCTCAGGACTTAACGTAGCCCTGTGCGATTGTTTGCTCCTGATCCAGTCATTGACGTTTTTCTTCATGCTTCTTCAATCAGGGTAAAGATAGCGCTTTCAATGGTTTCAACCTTTGATCGTCAAACCACAAACAATTGTATTTTTGGATGAGCACCACAGACATGAAAAAAATCCTCAAAAAATTACTTCCCGACTTCCTGCTTGACAGGTATGCCAGATACAGATACGATGCCCGGCGCTCACCATTCAGGAACAAAACGCTGGCGGATACATTTACCGAAATTTATGAGCAGCAGCATTGGGGAAACGAAGAAAGTATTTCAGGTCCGGGATCATCCAGAGAATATTGCACCAGCATTATTTCCGGATTGGAAAGCGCATTGACCGAATTTCCCATCCGAACAATTCTGGATATTCCTTGCGGAGATTTCAACTGGATGCAATACGTCCAATTTCCGGCAGGCACGCATTATACAGGAGCCGACATTGTTCCGGAGATCATCCGCCAGAACAAAGAGAACTTCGAAAGCGATACAGTGCATTTTATAGTGAAAGATCTTACTACAGATCCTTTGGAACGATATGACCTGGTGATCGTTCGTGATTGTCTGGTACACTTCTCTGACGAACACATATTTCAGGCGCTTCGCAATATCCGGGCATCGGGCTCAGAATTTCTTCTTACAACAAGTTTTCGCAGTCTGACGATCAACCATACAATTGTTTCGGGCGATTGGCACCCGATCAACCTGGAACGTCCTCCTTTCAATTTTCCTGCACCGATAAGGATCTACACTGAAAATATATCCCCGGGCTATGAAAAAGAACACAAGCAAAAATCGCTTGTCCTCTGGCGCATTCCAGATCTTCCGATCAATTAAAAAAAAGCGGCTCCCGCAGGAACCGCTTCATCAATTATTTATTCTTTTCAAGCTCTTCGATCCGTTGGTTAAGCTTGTCGATCATTTGCTGCTGTTCTTTGAGTGCTTCGACCAAAAGAGGCACCACTTCAATGTAGCTCACCGTTTTCATAACTTCGGCTTCACGGTTTTCTGTAGCTCCGCGATGAGAACTATTGATGTGAGGCAGGTTTTTCTCCTGCACCAAAGAAGGCAATACCTGCTCCACTTCCTGCGCAATGAATCCGTAATTGATCCCACGCTTCAAACCGAGGTCCGAATAGTTCTGTAAATCATGCTCATAAACCGTTCCACGCAATTTCAAAATGATTTCCAAAGCATTTGGAATCGTTTTGATGTTCTTTTTCAAACGCATATCGGAAGCAACACCAAAAAATCCGGTGTATCCAAGGTCTCCCTGGAACAAACCACTCCACCCGGTAGTTGGTGCGGAGTTTTGACCGTTCACGCCATTATTGGTCCCTGCACCGGCAATCCCCCGGGTTCCCGCACCAGTGGTGCTCGTTCCGTAATATTCGCCCTGAACTCCCGCGAACACAGTTCCTCCTGCATTCACGGAACCATAAACTCCGGAACCATTGAAAGATGAATACCCATTTACCGCCCATGGAAAAGATGCGTTACTTACGCCGTTCATCAAGTCACCTGCAAGGACAGTATTGGTTGTTCCGATAAAGAACTCTCCAAGGTTACTCAAACGACCGCGTACCGCGTTGTTGGTCACAAAGTCCATTGATTGGTTTGTAGAAGTTCCGATATAACGCAAACCGGTATTTGCATTGGTTGTTGCTGCAGAAGCAGCGCATAACCAGGCCGCATTGGTTGATGTAATTGTCGCCGGTTGGCTGGTTGTAATTACCAGGTTGCCGGTAGTATTGAAGTTATCCGTCAGGATATTCCATGTCGGACCTGCCGGACCTTGTGGACCTACGGGGCCTTGTGGGCCTGCTGGACCTGTTGCTCCATCATTTCCTGCCGGACCTTGTGGTCCCGCCGGGCCTGCCGGCCCCTGAGGACCTGTTGCTCCATCATTTCCCGCCGGACCTTGTGGTCCCGCTGGGCCTGCCGGTCCCTGAGGACCCGCTGCTCCATCATTTCCCGCCGGACCTTGCGGTCCTGCAGGTCCTGCTGGTCCCTGAG
>JBNKYR010000231.1:0-6088 GCA_050300995.1 Crocinitomicaceae bacterium
TGATATATTCATCCCAAATTTGATTACCCCTAATGGAGATGGCTATAACGACGAATGGGTCATTACGGATTCCAACCAGGGAATCACGCCAATAAATGCCTACTCCTACTCGGTAACGGTAAAAAACAGCCTTGGGCTTTTCGTATCCATCCCTATCAATCAACCTGTCTGGGTAGGTATCGAAACTTCGTGGAAGGAACTTACGGACATGGTAGCTCAGCCGAGCAGTTTCTCCGCCACTCGAAACGCAAACACTCAAACCTATGGTGGAGCTCAATCATTCAATTATATCGCTTCCGGTGACGGCTGGATTGAAATGAAAGCGAGCTATGGTGGAGCAACCAGTAGTGAGGTATACTGGGTTGTCGGAGAAACGCAGGGAACGACCAGCTTTAATCCAAGTGGAAACAAACAATATGTAAAATTCTATTCTACTTCTGGTGGCAGCGGGATTCTTGTACGATACCTAAACGCCGGAGTCTTTACCACCACTACAATTACAACTGACAAGACCGCCAAGATTCGTCTGAACAGGACCGGGACAACGCTGTTTCTTCAGATCAACGACGTGATCACCAACGTATTCTCCTTCCCCAATCCTTACAACGGAGCCATGAATATCGGAGTATTCACAACAGAACTGAATGACGCCTGTATCAATGTGGTAAGTTCATTTCCTTGCGTATACGACAATCAGTATTTCTATCTGAAGGATGAGGTCGAAGAAACCGTTGCGTACGTCACAGGAAACAAACTTCAATTCAAGTTTATCGAAGATTACAACGACCCTTCCGGACAGCTTTCCTTTTCAATTCTCGATTTGTCCAACGCCAGCGGAACCCCAATGACCGGAACGGTCAGCAAGTCCAAACATGTGGACTTCTACCAAATCGTAAACGGTACCGGAGGCATCACGCTTACTTCAGGAAAGGTCTACCTACTCACCGTACTAAATGCGAAAGGAAGAAAATCATACCTGAGATTTAAAATGGATTGACGCATGAGAGATATGATCAAGTACATTCTTGCCGGGCTGATCGGTTCCATTTGTGCCCTAGCCACAGTGTTCATTGTGAAAGATGATTCAGGAGACATCAAGTTTGTCAGCATGACCCAACTCTTCGCAGAAAGCAACATCAAAAAGGAATACGAAAAAAAACTGAACGAATTTGAGGAGGAGAGTAATGCCAAGTTGCAAGTATTCCAGGATAAAATCAAAAGTGGAGAGGTCTCAGGGGAAGACCCTTCAGTGATCCAATCACTTCGTCAGGAACTTTCTCGTCAACAAGCTGAGCTCAGTGAAATGTACTCGCAGAAATCACAGGATTTCCAGGCTACAGTCTGGGATGAGCTGAATACACGTGTAGAAGCCTACGGTAAGGAACGAGGCTACAAGTTCATCCTTGGTGGCACCGGAGACGGAACAATTATGTATGCCTCCGAAATGGAAGATATCACCGAAGAAGTCATTAACTACCTCAATGCAAAATGAGAATGAGTTTCCGGGTGACATATCTTGTTTTATCGCTTTTCATACTGTCATTCGGGAAAAGTGATGGTCCAGTAGAAAAATTCCAGCAATGGTATGCTAGCCATCATGACCAACTGGTTATTTCACATGAAGTCGGAGAATTGAACTACTCCCTTCGGTTTTTGCCCAAAGAACTCAATATCACAAGAGAAGCACTCAAACTTAAGGCAACCACGAAAAAAGACCTGAAGGCATTGTCCAAAAAGTACGACGGTCTCTACGAATTCAGCTTTAAGGTACAATCAGCGCACATCCAGGATATACTTGCTGCTCTTTCTGTTGACGAGCAGGATTACAACGATCGTTTGTTTTACCTGTTGGATCACATTGGAAATGACTTCACGCTTGTCACGGAATTGGGAGAACTCAAACCACTCCGCTGCAGTTTTGAAAACAATTACGGAGCAGCACCATTCATTACGCTGCATCTGGTTTTCGAGCACCTGAGCAAGAACAAACTCAAACAACTGGCTTATGTCGATCAGTTTTTCGGATGTGGAAACCTGGTTTTTGAACTCTCAGAAATAGAACAATTAAATATTCCTAAAATAAAGTAAACATGTTGATCAATATCAGAAAACGTCATTCTGTAAAAGTCCTGTCAGTAGTACTTGCCGTACAAATATTCCTGACAACCATTGGCTTTAATCCAACATACGCTCAGGACGGAGGACCAACACAACCGGAAGTGCATTCTTTCGAGCCGATTGGTACCAATCAAATGGTAGATTTGTTTACCGGGGACTTTACTTACAACATCCCGTTATTCAATATTCCGGGACCCGATGGGGGATATCCGATCAACCTCGCCTATCACTCCGGTATCCAGATGGAGCAGGAAGCTTCCTGGACAGGATTGGGGTGGAACATTAACGTAGGAACCATCAACCGACAAGTACGAAATCTCCCGGACGACTTTGGGGGATCTGCCGATGACAAAGTAACCATCAAAACCGACATGAAAACAGACTGGACTGTCGGTGTTGGCACAAAATTCTCTCCTGAGGTCATAGGGTTTGATTTCGGAAGCAACGGCGCAGGTTCGTTGAATTTGAGTGCAAGCGTCAAACTTTACTATAACAACTACCGCGGAGTCGGTTATAAACTCGGTCTCGGAGCAGATGCAAGTTTCGGAAAAAAGAAAGGCGCATTAACGGGTGATCTCGGATTTGATCTTAGTCTGGACTCTCAGGAAGGAGTTAGTTCTGACGTTTCACTAGGAATAGGCGCACGCCTCAACAGCGAAAAACGAATTAATGGCAGCATAAGTGCCGGAACGGGTTTTAATACCCGAACCGGATGGCAGCAAAACCTGTCAATTCAGGGTAGCATCAGCCAGGCATATGAGAAAATCCGAGGATATGAATATACAGGTGGAAATTCCTTTGACCCCGGAACAAGGGTTGCTATTACAGGTGATAACCTTGCAAGTGGTAGCGGCGGTTCGAGCATCAGTTTTGCCAACAATGCCGTTGGAGTGGGCATCCCACAGCAAATGCGGGGAGGAAACGGAAGCATCTCCTTTGGAACAGGAGCTAACCTTTTTGGCTTTGAAGGAAAAATAAACTTCATGGCTGATTTTTCATTTTCCAAACTGAAGGATAAAAACAAGCCACATGATTTTAAGGGGATCGGGTATATGTACTATCAGCTTGCTGATGATGGTAATTATGGTGTAGAAGATGATTACAGAGTGAAAGACATCGGCCGGGATAATGACGGACTCGTTCACAAAGACACCCGAAGACTTGCCTCTCCGATCCAAAGCTACGACGTGTACTCAGTTACCGGTCAGGGTATCGGAAACATGTTCCGCCCCTATCGTAATGATATCGGAACAAACAAAGAACCACGAAAGAAGTCTGAATACCACGGTGGAAATTTCGGTTTGGAACTCCCTCTCAGTACACCTGTAAACATTCGGGCCGGATTTGATGTCGGGTACAACTACGCCCATTCAAAAACCGATTACTGGCCTAATGCCAATGCTGCGAATTATCCTTTTGTTAGCACAAAACCATCGATGAGTAGCTCCGTTTATTTCCAAAACTACGGGGAACAGTCTGTGGATGATCATGCAGCCAATTATGGTACATCCGTCGCCTCATCCAAACCGGTAGTCTACGGGTTGAATAACAATGATGGGTTCTATGATATTACCAACGAAGATCAGAACAACGGCGGTACTCAAATCAATGTAAATAATACCCGCTCAGAACGAAAACGCAGAGCGATGGGGTTTGAGGCATTCACGAATGAAACCATTCTGAATACGAATGCCCAAAACACAGTATTGCCGGAATTCGACATTTCCTATTATACCTCGCCTTCTTCTTCCGGATACAACAGCGCCAGCCTTTCTTCATATAATGATAATACCCGTAAGTTCAGAACCCCTACTCACGTTGGTGGCTATGTAGCAACGAATACATCGGGCATGCGCTACGTATACGGGTTGGCGGCATACAACAACAAAGAAAAAAATGTTTCCTTCTCCATTGCTGAGACCACAGCAATGCTCACGGAAACAAAAGTACCTACTCCGGTAAGCGGAAATGCAATCGATTATAAGGCTCCGGGAACCAATAAGTATTATCAATCGATGGAAAAGTCGCCGTACGCGCACTCGTATATGCTGACCTCCATACTCGGTAACGATTACATTGAATTTGACAACATTCCCGGCCCATCCGACGGTGACCTCGGATATTGGGTAAAATTCAATTATGCAAAGGCCCACTCCAATCTGAAATGGAGAACTCCTTTCGATGGGGCGATCTACGACAAAGGATACGAAATGTCCTTTAAGGACGGACAGGGTAGTTTCGCCTACGGTGATAAAGAGGTATGGTACCTGGCTACTGCAGAAACCAAAACACATATTGCTGAATTTATCGTTTCTCCACGAAAAGACGCCTTTGCTCCGGACGGAGAATTTGGACAGGGAATGTCCGGAACATCAGGTTATTATAAACTGGATCGCATTGAAATCTATTCGAAAGCTGAACGTTATCCCAACGGCCAGTTCAATCCGAATGCCAAGCCGATCAAAACCTGCCATTTTGTATACGATTACAGCCTTTGTAAAGGAATACCAAACAATAACGGAACCAACGATACCGGAGAAGAAGGAACAATCATCAATGATGGAGGAAAGCTTACACTTAAAAAATTCTACTTCACTTATCGGGATAATGGAACCGGTGCTACCACCCCGTATGAGTTCGAATACAATACGCTAATTGGCGGAAATGAAGTCAACTATGATCGGGATGCTGTTGATCGCTGGGGTAACTACCAACCAAACGTAAACGGTGGAAACGTCGATAACCCGTACATCGATCGTGATCTAACTGAAGCTCAAATGGCCGAAAGGGCAGGACTTTGGAGTATGAAAGCCATTAACGTCCCTTCCGGTGGCCGATATGAAGTTGATTACGAATCCGACACTTATGCCTACGTTCAGGACCAGGTCGCAATGCACATGGTGAAAATTGTCAGTATGGATGATTACGCAACAAGTTCTTCCGGAACCAATGACATTGCCCATGCCAAAGATGCACCGGCCACAGACCGAAGGGTTTACTTCAAACTGGAAACTCCGGTGCCATCCGTTTTCAGTCCGGCAGAACGCCAGGAAATTATGGAAAAATACATTCGCCCGGGTGAATACATGTATTTCAAGGTCAAAACCAACATGACCAAAGACGATGACAGTAAAGAATTCGTCGCAGGGTACGCGAAAGTGAATGCCATTGATGCCGATCTCACAAGTAATACTGGGAATGGATATATCTGGGGGTACGTTGAGCTGGACCTGATGAAAGTAGACGGGAAGCAAACACACTTCCATCCGTTTACGGAAGTCGGCGCACGTCATATCAAATACAACGATCCTGAACTGCTTTATGACAACCCCGGAAACGCAGATGCGGAAAATCTTTCCAAATCGGACATCAAAAATGCAGGCTATAGTCTGTTATCCGTGGGAACAGACATTGTTGATATTTTCAAAGATTTCACCGCGATGATGTATGGGAATGGATCCAAACGACTTCGCAAGGTAGAACTGGGAACCTCTTGTATTCGCCTACGAACTGTTGACAAGATCAAATATGGAGGCGGACACCGGGTAAAAGAAGTCCGCGTTTATGATAACTGGGCAGATGCATTCGCGACCGGGACAAGTAATGAAACTACCTCATATTATGGAACGGTTTACGAATACGACATGGAAGACGGAGGAAAAACCATCAGCTCCGGAGTAGCCGCTTACGAGCCCATGGTTGGAGGTGACGAAAATCCACTACGAAAGCCAATTAAAGGTTGGGAAGACAAAAACGTACTAGCCAAAACCATAGCTCAAACCTATACGGAAGAACCCGGAAATGAGTCGTTGTTCCCAGGTCCAAGAGTCGGATACCGTCAAGTGCGTGTAATGTCCAGAAATACTGCCGACAAGATTGCAAATCCATCAAGTACAATTGACAGTTACACGGGTATCACAGAACATCACTTCTACACCGCCAAAGACTACCCGGTCATCCGAAAAGTCTC
>JBNKYR010000232.1:0-6063 GCA_050300995.1 Crocinitomicaceae bacterium
GCCGCTCCCATAAACACTACTGATGTGCGCATAAGGAATCTTGGTAAAAACCCAAAGAATGTCCTTGTGGACGAAATACCCCGCCAGCGAGTAGGCGAGGTGTCCGAGCAAAAGCAGTGGGATTGCTTTGTATTGTTTGCGCAGGAGAAAGTACAGTCCAAAGATTCCACAGATGATCAGGCCTTCCGAACGCACGAACGGTAGAAACGAGATGATCATCGCAGCCGCCATTCCTCTGTCTCGCACGGCCATGTATATTCCCAGGATCAGCACGAGGGCAAAGAGAGGTTCGGTCAGTCCGGAAAAAGTAAGGGCAAAACACACAGGAGCAAACACGAAGAAAGCTACATGTAAAATGGCATTTCTGATCCCCAGATGAATGGATGTCTTATACGTGAAGTAGAGCGTTAAGGCTGTGATCAGGACATTAAACACTTTGATGCCGACAAAACCGAATTGAGCAAAAGGAGATGCCAGCAATACAAACAGCGGTTTTGCCCAATGATCAAAAAAGAGTTCAGGATGATCGGGAGCGTATCGGGCAAAGAGATAGTGGTGGACACTGTCGCCCGAATCGCCGGTGCCGCTGAACAATGCAATCGTCACGGAGCAAATGATCAGGTAAATGACCAGCCCGATGATGATGTGGATGCTATTACTATTTGTACTGTCGCTCTTCAAACGAATGGATCAGAAATAAGAAGAAAATTCGGAAAGAAATACCTCCGGATCGTCCACTTTTTTCGCCGAAGATAAGGGAAATTGATACTGCGATCTCAAAAGAAAGGAATGGGATTGGTATATTAGTGGAAAAAAAAGCATGCAATTACTTGACGGTAAAGCCACGGCGCAACAGATCAGAGAAGAGCTTCACGAAGCAGTAGAACAGCGTAAAGCGAACGGACAGAAGGTCCCGCACCTTGCTGCTATTTTGGTTGGGAACGACGGAGGATCATTGACTTACGTCAACGGAAAAGTGAAAGCATGCAACGAAATCGGATTCGAAAGTACGCTGTTGCATTATGAGGACGATATTTCGGAAGCAGAACTCCTGGCAAAAGTGGACGAACTGAATAACGACGACAACATCGATGGTTTTATCGTTCAGCTTCCATTGCCGAAGCATATTGACGAATTGAAGGTGACCATGGCGATCGATCCGTTGAAGGACGTGGATGGATTCCATCCGGAGAACCTCGGAAAAATGGTGTTGAACCTGCCGTGCTTTTTGCCAGCGACTCCTGCGGGAATTCTGGAACTACTTCGTCGGAACAATATTGAAACCTCCGGAAAGGATTGTGTGGTGATCGGAAGAAGTCACATTGTCGGAACTCCGGTCAGTATTATGCTGGGTCGGAACGATAATCCGGGCAACTGCACAGTGACACTGACGCACAGTCGCACCAAAGACCTCAAAGAAAAAGTGGCGCAGGCCGACATCATTATTGCGGCCATCGGAAAACCAGGTTTTGTAACGGCCGATATGGTCAAGGAAGGAGCTGTGGTGGTAGATGTCGGGACAACCCGCGTTCCAGACAGTACCAAGAAAAACGGATGGGCGTTGAAAGGAGATGTGCTTTTTGATGAGGTAGCGCCGAAATGTTCGTATATCACGCCGGTACCGGGTGGAGTAGGGCCAATGACCATCGCTTCATTGATGATCAACACCTTGCGTTCGATGGAGTTGCGAGGAAAGTAAGGAAGACGATCAGAGACGTTGCAAAGGTGTTTTGACGCCGTCAACCAGTGAGTAACACGCCATTTTATCCCTGAAAACGGAAGACTTGAAGATTGAGCGGTTCAACAGCATCCGCACGCATTCCTGCACCCCTTCAACAATAGACGGGTGAGGATGAACCAATTCCGAAAGTACATCGATTGGAGCTCCCATTTTAATCAGCAAACCTACGGCCTGTATCGCGGATGACGCATGTTCGCCTACGGCACGCATACCCAGGATCCGCATTTGATCGTCGTTCGATACAATGATCTTGAAAAATCCTTCGGTGCGTCGCATTGCAATGGCACGCGCAATCAGTGAGTAATCGATCTTAACAACTTTCACAGGAATGTTCCGCTCAGTACATTGACGCTCGTTGATTCCAACGGCAGCCACTTCCGGTTTCAGGAACATAATCGTACACACGTTGTCGTAGCTCAATGGTTCGGTTTTGCCTCCGAATATTTTTTCTACCGCATGACGCGCCTCGATCTCACCCATGTTCACAAGGGCAATCCTTCCGGAGACATCTCCCACGGCATAAATGTTCTCAACATTGGTTTGTGTGTCAATGTCGCCGATGTGAACCCCACGCTTCGACATATTTACCCCCGCATTTTCGATGCCCAGCGATTCGATGTTCGGAACACGCCCGATGGATAAAAGTGCACGTTCCACGCGAATAATTTCGCTGTGCCCGTCCGGGAAACTCAGTTCGTATTCCACCTTGCCGTTCTTGAGTTCCATGCGCTCAAGGTTGGCGTTGTGGTGAATGGTGACGCCTTTCTTCTCCAGGTTGCTGGCCACCATATCGCTGATGTCTTCATCTTCGAACGGAAGGATGCGTTCGGCGCGATCAATGAGGTAAACCTTGGTTTTTCCGAAATTGGAAAAGATCGTGGCGTACTCACAACCAATAACTCCTGCACCAACGATCACCAGGCTTTTGGGATAATCTTCTATGTTCTCAATCCCGTTGCTGGTCATGATGTATTTTTCATCCACACGGATCGTTGGAGTCATGCGCGGTCGGCTACCTGTAGCCAAAACAATGTAATCACCGGAAATGATCTTTTCCTGGTCATCATGCATGATCTTTACCGTATTCGGCGAGAGCAATGTTCCCCTTCCTCGCTCATAAGTCAGCAGGGAATCCATGGTTTCCGTCTGAAGCAGCTTGATGTGACAGGAGTACTGAAACTTCCGTTCAAAAGTAGCTTCATCGACGATGTGCTTGACCTCTTTCCAGGAGATTTCGTAAGGCGTACGTCCACCATGTAGCAACGACCGGTTAATGTGATCGACGCGGTTTGCAACCTCCCACAACGTTTTGGAAGAAAGGGCTCCATTGTACACTCCGGCGCCGCCCACCCGTTTCTTTTCGATCAGACAAACGCGCTTTCCGAAGTCGATGCCACGCATCGCCGCAGCATACCCTGCAGGTCCACCACCAATAACGATCAGGTCGAAATGCTCCATGATTCTTAAATTCGTGTAAAATTAGCAAAGCAAAGTCAACAATACAATCGCATAGTGAAGGAAGAATACAGGCGAGTACTCCAACAGGCTGCTGAGAACGTTAACGAACTCAAGCGGACTTTTGTAAAACTGAAGAAAAAACGTCCGAAAAACCTGGATGATTTTTTTCATGCGGCGCACGATGAAGCGTTTAGCCGGATTGATTGCCTCGAATGTGCCAACTGTTGCAAAACAACCAGTCCGATCTTCCGGGATGTGGATATCAAACGCATCTCCAGGCGGTTGAAGACGACCGAGGCGGCGTTTACCGAAACTTATTTACGCCTGGACGAAGACAACGACTGGGTGCTGAAAGAATCTCCCTGCGCCTTTTTACTCGCTGACAATACCTGTTCAATCTATGAGTTCCGCCCTCAGGCATGCAGGGAATATCCGCATACGGATAGAAAGCGAATGGTGCAGATTCTTGACCTGACAATCAGGAACACAACAATCTGTCCAGGAGTGGCTGAAGTTTGTCTGGAAGTCAAAAAAGAATTCGATTAAACCAACTTTTTTTGTGTAATTTCGTCTGATAACAGTAAACTATGCTTATTAGTTATGAGATCAACTAAAACTGCGTTTTTGGTTGCTTTTCTTTTGTTCAGCGTTCAAGTGGTTTATTCTCAGCGCGCAAAAGATGGTAACTCGACCGTATCCACTGCAAACAACATTGTCAATTCTTATACCTACCTGACGGTCGATGCCGCAGCTGGTGCTACCTCGATCACGGTGAACAATAACTCCATGATCGGCGGTATTTTCGGATCTCCGCTGGCAGCGGGTGATCTGATCCTGATCATTCAGATGCAGGGGGCAACAATGAACAACGATCCGGCTTTCCTTTCGGGGGGACCTCCTCCAACGAGTGGTTATTCAGTTCCGAATGGATTTACCTGGTTTGCCAACTGGTTTGACCACGCAGAGATGTGGGGAAGTATTGGCAATGATTTCGGAGCCAATGGTTGGGGATCTTATAACAATGCCGGTAAATTTGAAAAAGTTGAAGTTCTTAGTACATCAGGAGGAAATACGATCAATCTCCAATGTGCACTTCAGAACAATTATACTCAGGCGGGACATGTCCAGATCGTTCGTATGCCCCGTTACGACAACCTCACTGTAAACGGAGGTGCCGGTACAATCATTCCTACATTGTGGAATGGTCAGACTGGTGGAATTGTAGCCATTGAAGTAGATCAGGATCTCACAATTGCCGCAGGATCTTCCATCAGTGCTTCGGGCTACGGTTTCCGCGGAGGTTCAGTAGACGCTTCCGGATCAACGGGTAGTAGTGCTGCCGGAACGCTTCAGAATGTAAGTTTCCTTGGGACACCTGTTGCGGCTGAAGGCTCGGAAAAAGGTGAAGGAATCGTCGGATTTACCACGGAATATACAGCAATCGGTAGTCGATATGGTATTTCTGCTGCTGCCAATGGTGGTGGTGGTGCCGGTTATCAGAACTGCGGTGGCGGCGGTGGATCGAATATCTATACCGGTCCGTTACCTTACAGGGGAACAGGTGTTCCCGATCAGGGACCTGGCGGTGCTTACACTCCGGCGTGGAACCTCGATATCTCATTGCCACCTTATCCGAATCCCGATATTTGGAACCCGGCAACCCCTCATTTGAACTTCCTTCCGATTGGCACGAATACCAGTCCCGGTGGAGGACGTGGGGGATATGCCCTTGCGGATGTTGACCAGAACGAATTAGTAGTAGGACCAAGAAACTCTTCATGGGGTGGAGATGGTAGAAAATCAAACGGTGGATTGGGTGGACACCCATTGGCTTACGATGCCACACGTATCTTCTTCGGAGGAGGTGGTGGAGCAGGAGACCAGGACAGCGGTCAGGGAGGCTCCGGTGGACGAGGTGGAGGTCTGGTATTCGTGACCTGTTACGGAAACGTTTCAGGATCAGGAACCATTGAAGCCAACGGTGCAGCCGGTCAGAATTCCAATCCGACCAACCAGGCGGCAACTTATCCTAACAAGAAAGGAAATGATGGAGCCGGTGGTGGTGGAGCCGGAGGTTCCATTTACATTGAGAACGCAAACGCGCTTCCAGCAAGCATCAATCTGAATGCAATTGGTGGAGACGGTGGAGACCAGAACCTAACGCTTGGTTTTAGCGGTGCTCCTTTTAATCTTTATGCTCCGGATGAAGCCGGAGGTCCTGGTGGATCAGGTGCCGGAGGGGCGATTGCTTTTAACTCAGGAACGCCAACACAGAACGTAAGTGCAGGAGCGAACGGGGTGGTAAACTCCAACGATCCGACACCAATGATGGCGCTTTTCCCGCCAAATGGTGCAACCAACGGATACCAGGGAACGCCCAACCTTGCTGCTCCATATTATGATCTTGTCGGAACAAATGATACGGTATGTGCGGGTAGTATAGCGAATTTGAGCGTCTCAACGCTTGGGTCGGTTCCGGGAACGATTCAGTGGTACACGCAGCAGTTCGGTGGATCTTCTGTGGGTACAGGCACAAGCTTTACAACACCTGTTCTCGGGGCAACTACTTCCTATTGGGTAGGTGTTTGTCCGGGAACTTTCCGTGTGGAAGTGATTGCGGTTGTAGTTACGCCGCCAAACCTGGTGATTACTGATCCGGCTGCTGTATGTGCTCCGGCTACAGTGGATCTTACAGCTGCCGCTGTGACGGCAGGTAGTGATCCGGGAACGCTGACTTACTGGACCGATGCTGCTGCAACCAACCCGTTGGCATCTCCGAATGCGGTGGCAACAAGCGGTACATATTACATTCAGTTGGATGCCGGAGGAGGTTGTGCTACTGTTCAACCGGTGAATGTCGTGAT
>JBNKYR010000233.1:0-6051 GCA_050300995.1 Crocinitomicaceae bacterium
ATGATATGCGTGTTTTGTTATCCGGAGAGCGGACTTCAGAGCCGGACGATTTTGTATTCCATAGAGATGATTTTGCGAAGAACTACAGTGCAACGGCTCCCTGGTTGAAGGAGTTTGTTGAATTTCTTAAAAAGTCCGGAGGGATTCGCGTATCCTGATCAAAGCACCATGATCTCCACACGGCGGTTGGCTTGTTCCTCGTATGAGAAGCGTGGCTCAACATAAATGGGGCGTGTGTTTCCAAAACCAACAGCACGCAGTCGTGCCCGGTCAATACCGTTGTCCACCAGGAACTTCATTACCCGTTTGGCTCTGGCTTCGGAGATCTTTTGTCCGGCAAAGGAATTCGGGCCAAGGGCAAATACATGTCCCTGAATCTCAACATTCAGATCAGCATTCAGGGCGAGGAAGTCTTTCAATCGGCGAAGTCGTGGTTCGGATGCTTTCGTGATTTCACTGGTTCCCGGAACGAATTCAATGTCTTCAATGACCAGACTTTTTCCTTTGGCGACCAATTCCATTGGAATCACAAGTTCCATGTCTTCGGTTGAGAAGATGGTGGTGTCGTTGATATCGACGAAGAAATAACCCTCCACATCGCACTTGATGGTCAATTTGGTTGTGCGGTCAATATTGAAGAAGAAGTCTGTGCCGGAATACAAGGCATCCAGATTTCGGGAACCTTCGATGGAAAGATTCGCATAAAGCGGTTCATTGGTGACCTTGTCTCTTACTTTAATGCTGAAGGTTGGCGCAAAATCATCTGTTCGCTGATCAACAATGACCGTTTCCGAAGCAACGGCCACACGCGGCTTAAAATGCCAGTCGAGGTGCAGCTTTTCTACAGAGCCCTCCGCCGTTGCGAAGGCAATGTGAATTTTCTGCCCCTCCCGAAGTTCGAGTGTATAAAGTACGCCTCCTCCGACTTCATAATCGAGACCGACGGCCATTTCATTGCGGTTGACGTGCATTCGTTTGATCTCTGCAATCCCGCGCTCAATTTCATTGCAAATGTTGTCCTGTTCCTGGTCAAATACGACCATCTGAAGGAAATCATGCTCAACAGAACCGATAAATGTAAGTTCGCCCGCACTGGGAGCAATAAAAGAGCACCACAACTGATTCTCTGTGGAGAAATCTGCCAGCGCAGGATATGATTTGAAGGATTCCGGACTCTTCTTGCCGGTAAATTGCAACTGAAATTCCCCATTCTCGAATATATTCACCGCCCCCAGGCATGTATTCATAGCCTCGGGAGCGTTCACTTTTTGAGCGGAGAGAGAGGTAGTGAACGCAGCGAAGAACAGGAGAATTGTTAATTTCGTCATGTGTCGTTGCAAAGATATGAACTAAACGTTTAAGTTGATTTCTAAATTATTGATAATGGATACAATATACTCAAAAATCGGACCGGAGCGACTGCGTAAATTAGTCGATACTTTCTACGATATCGTGTTTTTTGAGTCTTCTATTGCCCATTTATTCAAAAATGATAAATCACAAATTAGAGATAAACAGTTTTGTTTTTTAACGCAGTTTTTGGGTGGACCGCCTTTGTACAATGACGTTTACGGCCATCCGAGGATGCGTGCGCGACATTTGCCGCATCCGATCGGAAATGCGGAAAAGGAAGAATGGCTTCGCTGTATGCGTAAAGCAATTGATTCAATGCAATTTGAAGATGGCCTGGGTGACGTACTTTATGAGTGCTTTCCGCAGGTGGCCCAGCACATGGTCAATCGTTGATCACATAATGATCTCCAGCTTTCCGGTACTGTTGATGCGCAAGTGGATCTGTTGTTCCTGCGGATGAATGAAACGGATATTGATGTCTTTCACCTTACCTTTCATGTACACTCCTTCGTCAAGTTCCATATTGAGTGATTCGCTCAGGGATTGCTTCAATGTATCAAGATAAGGGTGGAGATCCATGGATGCAGCATCGCGCAACGCATCTGTGATTTTTCCGTTAAACAGCCATTTGGCCGATTTGAGCAGGGCACTTTTGGTTTTCACATCGAAAGTCAGGTCAGGAAAAGAAAGGTGTTGCTTCTCGCTGTCGAACTCTGGGGTTCCGGTCAGGTACAAGGTACCCTTTTTGTCTCCCGAAAAACTTACTTTCAGGTGAAGCATGTTATCGTAGGCTCCGTGTACGGAAATAGCTCCGAAAATGACTTCCCGTCCACTCAGATCGACCTTCATCCCCTCGATGTTTCGGCTCAGCACGGCACTCAATGAGTCGTACTTCGCGAAAATGTCCATGGTAATATCAAACCCGTTCTGGTCTTTGTACTCAGACAGTTTTGGTAACGCTTTTTCCTCGTATTCTTCCTTTGTCAGGTGAATGGTTGGTTTTGCTTCGAGCAATGCATTGAAGTAAGCCGTGTCTCCTTTGAAGCGGATATCACTCATCGCAACGGACAGCGGTCGCAAATAGAGGAAACCGTATCCTTCCAGATCGGTCGGCTCCTGGAGAAGCTTCCAGGTCGCAGCCATGTCCGGTTTCAGATCGATGGAGCCGATTTCTTTATCGATGTCCTTTTCCACCGCTTTTAGCGCTTTTTTGACTTCGTCTTCAAGTGTTTCTGTCGCGTTGTAATTGAAGACTGTGATGTGGCAGGGACTTAACGCTTTTGCTTCGCGAAGTTTGGTCTCAGCCTTCAATCGGTAATTGGATGTAACACCGATCTGCGTTTCATAAGCGACGTGCATCTTTCGCATAGGTTCTCCAACACCGCAGGATGCAAAAATCCGGGGCGTTACACAGTTCACTCCGGATCCGATCAGGTCAGCACACTTCGGGCAGTAGTTCAGTTTGAGGGCATATTTCCCATCGACGTCGAAAAAGAGTTTCTTGCCCTTCCCCTTGAATTCGATCGGCTCCCGGATAAAGCGATACGCATAACTGACCCCTTCGCACATTTGCTCATTACCCGTAAACTCCCTTGGAACGGAAACTTCAGTCTCCTTAAAATACGGTGCCAGATTGATCTTGATCGGAACTTTGATCGAAGAGGTTTCCTGCTCAGGAGCAGCTACTTCGGTGACCTGAATGTCAGGTGATTCCGGTTGAATACTACCACATCCCGAAAGCAGCAGTAGTGAGGTGGAGAAAACCAGCATCCGGCCCTTTAGGAGCTGTCGTGAATGAAGAAGATCAGTTATTTTTGACAACGCTTTAATGAGTTATTCCGTTAAGAAAGTGAAGGGATAAAGATAATTACTTTACAGATGAAAAAATATGCGATTTATGGTATTCTTCTTCTTGTATTGCTGAGCTCCTGCAAGAAGAAACTCACCGAATTTGAAATTGATTACACAGCAGAAGTTGTAGTGCCATCAACACTTGGGCAGGCATTGCCATTTAGCCTGTACACGCCTGAGATCACCACGAATTCAGAATATGAGTTTGAGGTAAATGACACACGGAAGGATAAGATCAATTCTATTTTTCTGAAGGATCTCACCTTAACGATCACTTCACCATCCGGAGAGACGTTTAGTTTCCTGAACTCGATCGAGGTCTACATCAAAAGTCCGAATGCGGCAGAAAAACGAGTGGCGTACAAGGAGAATATTCCGTCCGGCATTGGTAGTGTGTTGATCTGTGATTTGGTTTACCAGGATATTCAGGAGTTCATCAAAGACGATACCTTTACCCTCCGCCTTGAAACGGTTACGGATGAAACCATCCCTCAGGATGTACATATTGAGGTTTATTCGAATTTCCTCGTAGATGCTTCTTTGCTCTAATCAGAACAGGAACTTGTTAAAATTTGGGATATCCTTGGAAAATCCTTGTGTGTATTCCAGAATCTTCTATCTTTACGCTCGTTGGAATAATTTTATACCTAATCTAATTATGAAAAAGATTTTGTTTTTTGCTGCAGCATCAATGGTATTGTTTGCTTCTTGCAGGAAAAATCGTTTGTGCGTGTGTAATGATAACTACGGTGATACTTATACGTACACAATCGTTCTGAAAACTAAAAAAGATGCCCAGGTTATTTGTGATTCTTACTCGGATCCTGGATATTCAACTTGTAGTTTGAACTGATCAAGTATTTTTTTTAACCTTAATAATTAAATTTATCTTATGAAAAAAGTAATCGCGTTAAGTGTATTTGCAGTAGTAGGTGTAGCAGCTCTTTCTTCTTGCAAAAAAGATTATGAGTGCAAAGTTGACGGTACTGTAATCAGCGAGTGCATTGATTGCAACGGATCGCAGAAAACTGCATTCGACTCATCTTGCTCACTCGTTGGAGGAACTGTTTCTGAGAAATAATTCTTCTGAAAAGAATATAATGAGGGACGCCATTGGCGTCCCTTTTTTGTTGTTTAACGTGAGGTTTATGAGGCACTGATGCTTGTCCTTAAGCAAAGGGCCGGTAAAAGAAATGTCCTGATTTGTTCACAGCGACGCAAAGTTTATGGATTTGTGTATATTTAACCTCGTTAAACTTATTCTAACTAAAGAGTATCATGAAAAAAATTACTTTAGCTCTGTTTGCAGGATTGATGTTGTTCGCTTCTTGCAAGAAAGATTGGACTTGTAAGTGTACTGTAAATGGAACTACTTCCACTGCAGCTGAGTACAAAGACACTAAGAAGGCTGATGCAAAATCATCTTGTGACGCATTGGAGTCATTGGCGATTATTGCTGATCCTTCAGCTAGCTGTTCAATTGATTGATTGAACACACACAATTTTGGAAAAGGAAGCGAGAGCTTCCTTTTTTTATGCATTGCAACCTCGTGCGCTCAATATTAGTTGTAAATTCGTTGCGATAACAATTATGCGCTATGAGTGGAGTTGAGCAGTTTTTTCTGGATATGGGCTTTTCCTGGACGGTTAGCAAGGCCCTTCCGTATATTTTGTCCGTGCTTCTCGGGATCATCCTGATCATCGTTTTCAAAAAGCTTTTCCGTAAGAATGCGTTATTGAAATGGACAATTCGTCTTGTATTGCTCGTGTTGCCGTTCGGAGCCTATTTTGCTTACAGCCCGATCTACGAGGGTGATTTTTCCAACAATGGAGAAGAGATTAAGCGTATGCCGGAACATGCCGAACTGTCCGGGAAAAAACTGGTTGTCCTGAGCATTCCCGGATGTCCTTATTGCCTTGAATCTATTGATCGGATGCTCTTGATGCATAAGCGTCTGCCGGATGTGGAAATCGAATATGTTGTCTGCGCGACAAAAGATCCTAAAACGACAGAGTGGTACCAGGAAAAGGGAGGCGATGCGATCCATGTACGTTTGGCCGAAAATCCGGATGCAATGTCAGCACTCGCACTCGCGCATTTTCCAACGTTCATTCTGGTAGATGGCGACAAAAAACCTCTGAAGCGCTGGCGCAACGATAACTTCGGTGTGATGGCCATGGATGAGGTTGAACTCGCCCTGGAATAATCCTATTTTTTTCGAGAAAGCAATACCGACTGAACCATCGTCGGCTTGTAGCTTTTTGCCTCAAAGGTTTCTTCCCCCTCAGTAGCTGAAGAGATCTTCGGATCATTTGCCGGAGACATGGTCAGCTCGAAAAATAACTGATCTCCATGCCGGCGGAAACTATTGGTAAAATAGGATCCGGCTACTTCGTACATACCATAAAAACAGTCGTTTAGCATAGTCATCTCCATGATGATCCCATTCTGCTCGTCAAAAATAAAATTGACGTCGTCACCTTTACGACTGCGCACGTAGCGGTAATCTTTGGTGATTTCCCCATAGCGTTGACTGTGGTAGGTCATGGTATAACTCCAGATCGAATCCGGTACGATTTCCTTCATCACAAAATCGACAGGGATGGTGTCCATGGGACGACCGGTGCTCACAACGAACATCTCTCCCTGATAGTCGCCCAACCACTCATCGGGAAAAGTGGACTGTGCATTGACGGTGGATACCATCAATGCAAGCAGTCCTATCAGTATGTTTGTTCCTTTTTTCATGATGCTTCAGGCAATGGCTTCCAACATTTGCAGGGCTTCGTTGAATGCTGCACTCGGACGCATGGCTTTTACGACCTTGTTGTCATCCGGGAAGTAGT
>JBNKYR010000234.1:0-5989 GCA_050300995.1 Crocinitomicaceae bacterium
TTACTCACAAGGTCAGCACCGAGTTGTGCCTTGTCATATCCTAGCATTGCTTGATACAGACGTAGCTTTACTTTGTTGCCTTGCTCTTCGTTGTTAAACCATAGGATTGGACCAACATGTTCTTCATCATTGTTTGCCATTCTTGCATTATTTCCAAGCGTACTTTTCTGGACCTCCGGAATTCTGAAGGAGCCTTTGTTATTCCTTGGAATCGGTTTGTTCATTCGTGGGATACTCGGAGAAGAAGGGCGAAGGAAATGGTGGTTTATTGCCGGTGGCATTTTGTTGATTCTGGCATTCAAGGCATACGTGCTGCTCTGTGCACTTCCGGCAATCCTATTTTACTGGGTGTATCGCGCGTTACCCCGCTTCAAAGCCCTTGGAACACTGCTCATTTTCGGGGCTTTGACAACCATTGTGCTCCTGAGCGCTCCCGGTCTGCGAAACAAGTTCGTACATGTGCTTTCCAGAAAACAGTACGACTTCATCAATGTGGGACACGGTGGATTGCATGCACAGGCTGACACCTGTTTCTATTTCTTTACTCAGGAACAAATTCCGGAACTGAACATCGTGGGTGATTCCGTCAGTATTGAACATACAATGCATGCAATGATCCTGAAGCACGGATCAATTGATGCCCCGATTCCGGTCACCCTGGAACCCAACAACGAAAAGTGGTTTATCTATTTCAGAAATGACAAAAGTGATGGTTTCATTCACACCACGATGATCCATGATTCTTTTTCGCAATTGCTGAAGAACATTCCCGAAGCCTTGCTCAATAGCTTGTTTCGCCCTTATTTTCCTGATCCCGGAAGCTGGCTGAAATATCCTGCAATGCTGGAAGTGTTTCTCCTTTATGCTTTTCTGCTCTTTGCCATTTTCAGACGCCGAAAACTCGACAGTGAACAAAAAGCACTCATTTGGGCAATCCTTGTGTTCGTCGTTGCACTTTCACTGACCATTGGCTGGGTGACACCAGTATTGGGAGCCATTGTACGTTATCGCATCCCGGCTTTCGTCGGATTGCTGATCATTGCCCTTTTCATTTATCAACCGAAATCAAAGACACATGAATAATTTCGCCTACATCACAGGAGCAACAGCAGGGTTCGGAGAAGCCTGCGCACGGATTTTTGCAGCAAATGGCTGGAACCTTGTACTGACCGGCCGACGAAACGAACGACTGGAAAAACTGAAGTCCGAACTAACCGGAGCTTACAACGTCACCGTAGTGACCAGTTGTTTTGATGTCCGGGATGAAGAGCAGGTGAAAAATGCGGTGAACGCCCTACCTTCATCCGTTACGGATCACATACGCCTGCTGATCAACAATGCCGGACTGGCCGTTGGCAGGGGATCCATCGAAGAGGGAATCGTTGACGACTGGGAGCGAATGATCGATACCAATGTGAAAGGTCTCCTGTATGTCAGTAAACACATCATTCCCTTCCTGAAAGCAAATGGAAACGGACAAATCATCAACATCGCCAGTATTGCGGGAAAGGAAGTTTATCCCGGAGGAAATGTGTACTGTGCTACCAAGCACGCCGTAGATGCATTGTCGAGAGCTATGCGGATTGACCTGGTATCTTACGGAATCAAAGTCACCAACATTGCACCGGGAGCCGCTGACACCGAATTCTCACTGGTGCGCTTCAAAGGTGATCAAGATACCGCAGATGCCGTTTACAAAGGGTTTGATCCATTGCTTGCAGAGGACATCGCGGAAACCGTGTATTTTGCCGCCACGCGACCGCCACATGTTACGTTGAACGAC
This sequence comes from Crocinitomicaceae bacterium, assembly GCA_050300995.1. Taxonomy (GTDB): domain Bacteria; phylum Bacteroidota; class Bacteroidia; order Flavobacteriales_D; family Crocinitomicaceae; genus UBA4466. Next base: position 1,784 of record JBNKYR010000234.1, read on the forward strand.
ATTGTCATCATGCCAACTGCCCAGGCAAGCGCCACCGTGTTGCACAAAAAGTAATTGTTGATTACTCTGCTTTCGTAACAGCGAAAATCAGGTTGTTCGTGTTTTCCTCATCACGCCTGTCCTCAAGCTGTCGAAATCCGTGCCGTTTCAGCAATCTGACAGATGCTGAATTATCTCTGTGCGTATATGCTTCAACCACATTCAACTGTAATTTCCCGAAAGCATAATTCAGTACCCGCGCCATCGCTTCATTCATAACACCTTGCCCCTGATACACTGCTGCCAGATCGTAGCCGACCTCTGCCGTCCTTCGATCTTCTGCAAAATTCCACAAGCAAATACTTCCTCTCATTTTATCGTCGGAAGGTGTACAAATCACCCATGTCACCGAATCGCCGTTTTTCCCGGCCTCGAGAACAAAGTCTATGAATGCGAGCGCATCGTCGATATTCCGTGTTTTACGATCTTCAGGACGGTCAATGAATCGGGTGATTTCCGCATCAGAACGCAAATGCAAAACCATATCGGCATCTGCCGGCTGTATCTCACGGAGCCTCAATCGCTCACTTTGTAATTCTGGAAAAGGAAAAAAGTCTGACATTGGAAATATCTACATCAGATCAGAATGCTTCACCGTCGCTTTCGCCGGTATCAAGTTCGAAAGATTCAAAAGCATCCAGTAATTCATTGATTGAACCGTATGTCTTGCCGCGGATTGAAAGCATTCTTTCAAAACTTACCCACTTGACTTTCGTAATCCCTTCATTCACCTGAGGTGTGGTTTCTTTTGGGCCGTCATACGAAAGCAGGTACCAATAAGTTGTTTTAATCGCATCCAGACCTTTGTACTTAAAAAGGTGATAAGTGTGGGTCAGAAATTGTTCAACTTTCGGCCCGGTGATCCCGCACTCTTCCTCAATCTCACGGATGGCAGCAACTTCACGGTCCTCCCCTCTTTCAATCTTTCCTTTGGGAATGTCCCACATGCCATTCCGTTTGATGATCAGGTATTTTTCCTTTCTGTGCACAATACCACCTGCCGCCAGCACCTTCTTATACCCCTTGAAATACTTCTTGAAGGCCTTATCCACATCCTTACAACAAACATAAAGAGGGTAATCCAGTTCGACCATCTCAAGCAAGGGTCTTAATTCCTCGCGTGTATTCGGCAAATCCTTAAACTTAACGGTCAACGGCTTTACCGCACAATCCTCCTGCGAAACAAAAATTATCGGCTTATGATCAACAAAAACTTTGTACATTTGCGCTCATGATTTTGAACGAAGATAAGGCCCTAAAAGTAGCAGAATTTCTGTTACAGATCAAAGCGGTTAAGTTAAAACCAACCCAACCGTTCACCTGGGCATCCGGCATCAAATCCCCTATTTACTGTGACAACCGGATCACATTATCGTTCCCGAAAATCAGAACATTTATCCGGCAAGCCTACGCCGAAAGTATCCTGGAGCATTATGGCAAACCGGATGTGATCGCTGGTGTAGCAACCGGTGGAATTGCACAGGGAGCGCTTGTGGCCCAGGAATTAGGACTTCCTTTCATTTATGTACGAAGTTCAGCCAAGGAACACGGTATGGGGAACCAGATTGAAGGTTTTTATGAAGCCGGACAAAAAGTGGTGGTGGTTGAAGACCTGATCTCTACGGGAGGAAGCAGTTTGAAGGCTGTTGAAGCATTGCGTGACGCCGGATTGGAAGTTAAAGGACTGGTTGCGATTTTTACGTATGGTTTCGAACTGGCACACGAAAATTTCGTGAATGCCGAGTGTCCGTACTGTACACTGACCAATTACGACTACCTGCTTCAGAAAGCCCTGGCCGATAACCTGATCTCTGAGGAGGACCTGACTTCGCTCCGCGAGTGGAGGACCAACCCAAATGACTGGAAACAATGATCATTAACAGCGAAAAAGTACAGGTAAATGCTTCTCCGGAAAAGATTATGGAATTTCTGGAGGATGCAAACAACATCATTCATCTGTTGCCGCAGGACAAGATCTCTGATTACAAATCTTCCAAAGAAGAATGTTCGTTCAAGGTGCAGGCAGGTGTTATCATTTCACTGATTGAAGACGGACGTGAAGGAAACGAAAAACTTTTCCTTCGATCCGGACAGGGTACTCCTTTTCCTTTTCGTTTAACAGTTTTCATTTCTCCGGTGGGTGAAGGAAGTGAAGGTTATATTCACTTTGACGGAGAAGTAAACATGTTCCTCAAGATGATGGTGCAGACTCCTTTGACGAACCTGTTCAACTATATGTCGCAGAAATTGCGTGATCGCTTCAGTGCATGAAGCTGATCTCTTTGATGTCAAAACAGAGATCTTCCTCCCCTTTTCTTACCACAAGCTTTCCCGAATCGAGTACATCAACGATCGTTCCTTTGAAAGAACCGTTTTCATCGCTGAATTCGGCAAGACTTTTCATGCGGTAAAGATGTGAAAGGTAATCCGACTTCAGGCGTTCGTAGCGTCCGTCCATGTATCGGTCCCAGCATGTTTTGAAAGAAACCGTATAGCTCAGCAACAATTCTTTGAGTATTCGACGAACACCGGTTTCCAGAAAAATACTCGTTGCAGAAAATCCTGAAAACACATCCTGATTGACATTCAGTCCGATTCCCACGATCGCACTTTTGACCTGCGTACCTGCCAGTTGATTCTCGATTAAAACACCGGCAATTTTACGATCACCGCAGTAGATATCGTTCGGCCATTTTATCGAAACTTTCAACCCGGTTTTCGCCAGCAGGTCCAGCAAACTCATAGAAATTAACTGCGTCAGTACAAACTGTCGGTCCACTGACAGATTGACGTTGTCAATAAAAAAAGAAAAAGTAAGGTTTTCCCCCGGTTTTGTTGACCATTGGGCATCGCGCTGCCCCCTTCCGGCGTACTGTTCATCTGCCAAAATTACCGCGCCAGATTCAATTTGTCCGCCTTTCAGCAGATTGGCAGCATAATTGTTCGTGGAGTCGACGACGTCCAGGTGGATAATTTTCCGGCCTATCTCCATCCTTGATTTAACAATTGATGGGGTTAAATGTAAGGCTTTATTTAAATTATACACTTAGATTTGCAGGTTATAAAAACAGTAGATGAGTAAAGGATTTAAGGACAACGATTCAAAGATTTTGTGTGATACGATCGTTGAAGGGATGCAGGAAAATAAAGCACAGGATATTGTTGTTCTCGACCTACGAAAAATCAGCAACTCAGTTTGTGACTTTTTCGTGATCTGTAGTGGAGAATCTTCCACACAGGTTGATGGGATCAGTGCCTCAGTGCAACGCTATACCCGCAAACAATTATCCGAAAAACCCTGGAGTGTTGAAGGAAAAACCAACAGCGAGTGGATTCTGATGGATTATGTCAGCGTCGTTGCTCACATCTTCTACAAAGAAACACGTTCGTTCTATGACCTCGAAGACCTTTGGGCCGACGCCGAGCGAACGGATATTCCAAATTTGAATTAAACAATTAACGAATGAGCGAAAATAACAACAAGAAAAAGAGCCCGTTCTCCATTTACTGGATCTATGCCATTATTGGTGTAGCCATTATCGGATTCCAGCTCTTTATGTCTTCAGCGTCAAGTTCAACCATTGACTCGGAAGAAACTTTCTACACCCTTGCCTCTGAAGGCTACGTAGATAAGGCAGAGCTGGTGAACAAGGTTCGTGTGGACTTTACGCTGACAAAGGACGGTGTTTCTTTTGTCAAGAAAAGCAAGGATGACGCGTACAAAGGAATGCGCGAGGCCTTGAGTCGGGGGAATCGTTTGGGAGGCGAAATGACCTTCTCTGTAAAGATCCTCGATCCCGGAAATTACTCACAACGTCTTACGAGTATCAACGATCAACTCAAGGCGGATAGCAAGCCGCAGATCAAGTACTCGTCTCATGATGAGCCGAATTACATCGGCAACATTCTCAGTTTTCTGCTTCCGATCGTGATCCTGCTTGCCATCTGGATGTTTGTCATGCGCCGTATGACCGGCGGTGGCGGCGGTGGCGCTGGTGGCCAGATCTTTAACATTGGTAAATCCCGTGCCAAGGTGTACGAGAAAGGTGAAACAACCAACGTTACCTTTAAAGATGTTGCTGGTTTGGAAGGTGCAAAAGAAGAGGTAGAAGAAATCGTTGAATTCCTCAAACACCCGAAAAAATATACGGACCTCGGTGCCAAAAT
>JBNKYR010000235.1:0-5949 GCA_050300995.1 Crocinitomicaceae bacterium
ATAAAGTGTTTGTTTCAAAGAAGCTCTTGTGACGATCGACCTCTTCGAATGAATAATGGCGATCGGTTGCAATCGCCCGAATTGCATCGAGGTCGCAGTCATCCGAAAGGGTCATGTAAATTCCTGAAGCGATACCGTGCTCGTCCAGCTGGCGAAACAACTTCAGGAAGTACTCAAAATGGCTTCCGCAGTACCAGGCAAACTCTTGTTTGTCTTCCGGGTCTTTCGGATAGAAAGGCGGGTTGATCAACAAATAGTCCCATTGCATAATGGGAAGCTGATCAAGCAGATCTGATTCAAGGACGTTCAGGTGCAAGTCGTTCTTTTGCGCGTTTAACCTGAGTTGTTCCACAGCCGTTGGGTTGATTTCTACGGACCACACATCGGCCCCCATTTGAGCTGCACGCAATGAGCTGACCCCACTTCCGGAACCCACTTCCAACACTCGTTTACCCTTCGGTTTTTCCCGTTCAAGTAGTTTCAGGAGAAGCTGGCTGCTCTCGAAATATTTCGGGTGAAAAATGCCAGGTTGAAGGTCAATCCGGAGGCTTCCGTATGAATAGGAGGTGTCGCGATTGATCTTTTTCAGGAGTGATTTTGAAAAAAGGCGAAACAGGATATTTTTGATCTTCTTGCGCATCACTCGCTATAGAATCCCTGTTCTTCAGGTTGTCTGTACTTCCAGAGTTTCAGAATGAGCTTTATTTCATAGGGGGCTGCGTAGAATCCTAAATGATAACGCCAGAAGGAAACAGCGCGCAGCAACGTCTTTTTCCAGCCCCTGATCCGGAAATCGGTTTTGGTTGGGTAGTACGCGTTGAGCACGGTTTCGAAGTTTTTGATCCGCCGGATATGACGGGCATTAAGCCATGGTGTCAGGGGGTTTTTGCGCAGATCGAAACGTTCCCACGCTGGTGAGAGCCAGTCCTCCAGCTTCTCAGGAAAGCGAAAGCCCTGCTCACGGATCGTATCGTACAGTTCGCTGCCTTCGGTTGGAACGGGGCTGTACACATAGATAATGATTTCCGTATCGGGATTGATGCGCTTGATTTCCCGGATAAAGTTGATGTCTTCGTTGATCTGGCGGAGAACTGTTTCAGGGTCTTTTCCCGGCATGCCAAGCACAAAGCTGTACTCCGGAATGATCCCGAATTTATGGAGTCGGGCCGCAAACGAACGGATCTGCTCACCGCTTTGATTTCCTCCTTTGTCCATTTGCTTCAACACGTCGTCGTTGCCGGTTTCCGCTCCCAGGAAGATCATTTTCAATCCTGCTTCTTTCATCAGCTGCAGATCATCGTCGCTATACTTATCGATTGTATCGATGCGACCTTCTCCCCACCAGGAAATGCCCATGTCTTTGATCAATGATGCGAACTCAACGGTGCGCTTGCGGGAGGTGAAAAAGTTGTTGTCGTGGAATTCCACGGCGTCGATGCCGTACTGTTCGTGAAAGGTTTTCACATCGTTTGCAACGCGCTCGGCGCTCAATCCTTGCCAGCGAGCTTTGTAGATCGGCACCACTGCACAGAAAGAACAGGTGAACGGACATCCGAAACTGGAGTGATACGACAGCGTGCGTTGTCCCATGAAGGTTTTCGCCAGGTAATTTTTGAGCGGGTAACGCTGATCCAGTGCGCTGTAAGGAAAGGGTTCCAGCTGATTCATGTCGGGAACGAGTTCGCGGCTGGTTTGGATGATCTCACCGTTTTGCAGATAGATCAGGTTGGGAATTTCGCTGAGAGCCTTCAGAAGATCTTCCTTTTCGAAGGCTTCCATGAGCAGGGGAAAAGCGGTATCTCCGGGTCCGTTGATCACTACATCCACGTACCCTGACTCAAGCACTACCTGGTGCTGATTGGCGGCAAAATAACCTCCCCAGACCACACGCAAACCCGGAAATTCCTCAGCGAGAATTTTCGTAAAGGGGATGGCTTGCTGCAATTGTGGGCCCGGCATGACGGTAACGCCTAAGATCGGGAACTGCACGTTTTTCAGTTCGTTTCGCAATGCTTCCAACGGGTCTTTTTCCATGTTTCCGTCAATCATTGCAACCGGGTATTTTCCGACAACGGAACCGGCTACCTGAAGAATGGAATTGGGAATACGGTGTTTGGCATCGGCGCTCCGAGGATTGAAAATTACGATCTTGTCAGTTCTTCCCATCAATCCTTTACCGTCGTGTATTGTTTGCCGATCTCTTCCGTCGCCTGATCGTTTAAATAGATGATTGTTTGTTGAGGGATGTCATTCTCCACATGCACCATGATGACATTATCGCGTTCTCCCTGGCCCATACCGGATGCGTGGAAATAGGCGTTTTCGATACGATGAAGCTGAAGTGCATCACTTTTCACTGTGGCACCTACATCACCACCGTAAACCAAGATCTTTCCTTTCAGTTTCCGGAATTGTGCAAGGATACTGCTGTAAAATGTCTGCTGATTGCTCCGGCGGTACATCGAATTCGGATATAATCCAGGGGTTTTTTCAGGGTCGTACCAGAAAAGATGGTGACTAAACATGAAAACGTTTTCGTAGCGTTTCTGCTCGCAACGATCGGAAATCCATTCCATGAGTTCCGGTGAAATATTCCAGCCGGTTTCTAGAAGGTCCAGCAAAAAGAAAATGTTATTCCCGACTTCAAAGGAGAAATTGCTTTTTCCATAGCGTGAATGAAAAAGGGAATCGTCTTTCAGGTCGTGATTGCCGGGAACAACAATGGTCTGTATTCCGAGTTTTTCCAGGTAGTGATCCACCTTGTCCCAGGAATTTTTATCGGCCTCCTGAACAACATCACCGGTCAGGATCAGAAAATCGATACTGTCCACATGTGTTTCCAGGTACTGCATCAACGGCGGATGAAACGGATGATTGACCACGTTCGGAGCGCCGTAGGCATGCCCTGCGACCAGGAAAGTGAAGTTGTCAGGATTCGCCTTGAGCGTCGCTTCTTGCGAATGTCCGTCAAGCAGGATCAAAAGTCCTGTAATCAAAAGCCCCATACGTTGTAGCCACCCGATCATGTTGATTCTACTTTGAATCAGCAAATATACGTGCATTCTTTATACTTTCGTAGGAACGAGAATTTGCTGAGTTGTCTGATAAACAAACGATCCTTCTTTACAATCCCGCGGCTGTTTTTTTTTGATATGCCACTTGCACTGATTTCTATCGGGACACAAGTGTGTGATCGCTATGAAGTAGTGATCATTGATGCCCGGATGGAGCAGGATCCGGATGCGATCGTTGAGCGTTACATTGACAACGCCTTACTGGTTGGAGTAACATCTCTTACGGGAGCGCCGCTGAAGGATGCGATTGATTTTACACGTCGGATCCGAAAGCTTCGGGCTGATGTTCCTATTGTGTGGGGAGGTTGGCATACTTCTCTTTTTCCTGAAAATATTCTTCGGGAGATTCCGGAAATAGACGTATCGGTGATTGGTCAGGGAGAGCAGACATTTGCAGAACTGGTGGAAGTGATTCGTGAAGGGGGAGACCTGGGAACTGTGGATGGTATTGCTTATCGTAACGAAGGAGGAACGGTGAAAACGAAGCCGCGGGCGATGGTGGATATGAATGAACTCCCGCGACTCAATTACGATCTGATCGACGTCGAGCGTTATTTTGCAGCCAAAGGCAAACGCCAGTTCGATTTCATCACATCCATCGGTTGTTTTTTTCGATGCACTTTTTGCGCAGACCCTTTTGTATTTCAGCGAAAATATAGCGGGTTGCTACCGGAACGGGTAGTGGAAGACCTGCTGTTTTACCATTCCAAGTACCATTTTGAGGATGTCAATTTTCAGGATGAAACATTTTTCACCTACCGGGAACGTATCATAGCGATGTCTCAGGCATTGAAAGAAGCCGGAACGCCTTTTACCTGGGCCGCAACGATGCGGGCGGATCAGGGTGGACGGATGCAATTGGAGGAACTGAAGATTTGTAAGGAAGGTGGTTTGCGACGTTTGCTGATCGGAGTTGAATCCGGTACACAGGAAATGATGGACTGGTTGAAAAAAGACATTCGTCTGGAGCAGGTGCTGCAATGTGCCGGCTGGTGCCAGGAGTTGGATTTGCAGGTGATCTTTCCGTTCATTGTCGGTTTTCCCGGAGAGTCTCCGGAGAGCCTGGAAGGAAGCAAACAACTGATTCGTCGCCTGGCGGGGATGTCACGAAAATTTGAGACACCGATCTTCTATTTTAAACCATATCCCGGAACACAGATTACCGATGATGTGGTGCAAAAAGGAGAATATACAATGCCTGAGTCAGTGGATGAATGGGCGGAATTTGATTATGTAGGCTCGCGCGGTCCCTGGGTGGACGAAGAGAAGTTTCATTTTTTCGAGCATTATAAATTTTACCTGCGGATGTACCGTCAGCGACACAAGGCATTGTTGTGGCCATTGACTTCTCTGGCGGCCTGGCGAATTCGGAAATTTAACTTCGGATTTCCTTTCGACAAATGGCTGGTCGAGCGGTTCAAAAATGCAAAAAAGCTCAGTTGATGAAAAGCGCATCTCTCCTGATCTTTTTATGGCTCTGCACTTCGGCGTTTTCCCAAGACACACTCTACATTACCTTTTCGGACTCCGTACAGCAGTGGTTTGAAAAAGCAACAGCCACAGCAAAGGAACTGGGAATTATCACAAAAGATCTGAAGAAAAATCGGGTAGCTGAAGTGATTTTTCGCGGTGATCGCTGGCCGGCAAAAGTTCGTCTCAAAGGAGATTGGACCGATCACATCAAGGCCGGAAAGTGGTCGATGCGGATCAATCTGAAGGAAGGGAACATCTACGATACCGATGAGTTTTCCATCCAGTTTCCCGAAACCCGCGGTGGAGAGATGGAGGCAATTTTCCACGAAGAACTGAATAAATGTGATATCCTTACAACCTTTTACACCTTCGTGGAGGTGGTGGTCAATGGTGTTTCATGGGGACGCATGGCATTCGAGGAGCATTTTGATGAACCGCTTGTCGCACGGAACAAACGCCCGGCTGGCCCTTTGCTGAAATTTGACGAGGATGGCTTTTGGGAATGTCATCTTGCCGCGTTGGAATATGATGAAGATATCTGTGTTGAGTATCCCATTTTTGCGGCTGCGGAGATCAAGCCTTTCGGGAAGAAGAAGACTTTCAACGACCCCGTGAAGGAAGCACGGTTTTACACGGCAGAATCCATCCTAGATCAATGGCGGAACACCGGTGTGGACCCCGATCGGATCGACCTGGATCGCTTCGCGCAGTATTTTGCCTATTGCGATGGCTTTGGTTTTTTTCATGGTCTGCAATGGCACAACCAGCGCTTTTATTATCGTCCCATCGACGGAAAGTTGGAACCGGTTGCATTCGATTGTTATTCCGAAACACATCAACTTTTGGGAAAGTCCGTTTTAGGTTCTTTCGATGCGCAATACGACACCGTGTATTTTCAGGAATTGTGGTTCAATTACCAATTGTTCACGCTGCCCGAATTTGTTCGGCTTTACCGGGAGCATTTGGAAACATGGCTCAGGGATGAATTCTGGGAATCACCTGATTGTCCTGCTGAATTGGCTGAACGTCTGAAAGTTCGGGCGCAACTATTGCGGGATTTTCTGGCGGCTCCAATGCAGTCAATTCCGGCCTATTATTCTTACGAGGACTGGAAGTCGGATCACCCGGAGCGAACGAAAAACTACCGACGCGATTTTCCTTCGCGACCTTTTCCCTCGGTGAATTTGCGTGCAGTTCGGTACGATGACCAGGTAGAACTCACGAACTTTCACATAAAACCGCTGCGCATCATAGCCGCCGAAGATTCCCTGACGCGTATACCGCTTAATGAAAACCTTGAACCCTTTGAACATGCGGTGCGGAATTTACCCGGAGTAAGGAGGATCGGTGTTCAGGGGGAGAATGATGATACGTTGTGGTACAAGGTACGAATACGAAAGGA
>JBNKYR010000236.1:0-5915 GCA_050300995.1 Crocinitomicaceae bacterium
AATTAGCTTGAGTCTAGAGTCCTGCTTAGCAAAGGAATTCACTATGTCCATGGAATTATCAGAAGAAAAGCACAGAATTTCAGATTTCAAAACACTAAAAAAGGGCAGTCATTGACTGCCCTTTTTTTTATCGGATAACCCGCGTTTTATTTCTCATCTACTTCTTCGAAATCCACATCGGTCACTTCATCTCCCGCACTTCCGGAAGTATCTCCGCCAGCACCCGCATCTTCTGCACCGCCACCTGCGTTGGCAGCGTTATACATTTCCTGTGAAGCTGCCTGGAACACTTCGTTCAGCTTATCCATTGCCGGTTGAAGGTTGTCCATGTTCTTCGCATCGAACTCTTTCTTCAATTCAGCCACTGCATCTTCGATCGCCTGCTTCTTGTCAGCCGGAATTTTATCTCCGTACTCTTTCAACTGGCGCTCTGTCTGGAAGATCAATGAGTCAGCTTTGTTGATCAGTTCCGCTTCTTCACGTTTCTTTTTATCTGATTCCGCATTCGCTTCAGCCTCTGCTTTCATTCGTGCGATTTCATCGTCAGACAAACCGGAAGAAGCTTCGATCTTAATGGATTGCTCCTTACCTGTTCCTTTGTCCTTCGCTGAGATATTCATGATCCCGTTCGCATCAATATCGAATGTTACTTCAATCTGAGGAACTCCCCGAGGCGCAGGTGGAATGTCTGTCAACTGGAAACGTCCAAGCGTTTTGTTGTCTGTTGCCATTGGTCGCTCACCCTGCAATACATGGATATCTACCGAAGGTTGGTTGTCCGAAGCCGTCGAGAACACTTCCGATTTCTTGGTCGGGATTGTCGTGTTAGCCTCGATCAGTTTGGTGAATACACCACCCATCGTTTCGATACCCAATGAAAGCGGAATTACGTCCAGCAGGAGTACATCCTTCACTTCTCCGGTAAGTACACCTCCCTGAATCGCCGCACCGATTGCAACTACTTCATCCGGATTCACTCCTTTGGAAGGTTCTTTTCCGAAGAAGTTCTTCACTGCTTCCTGAATCACAGGAATACGTGTTGAACCTCCAACCAGGATCACTTCGTTGATATCACTGGTAGACAGTCCCGCGTTCTTCAAAGCTGAACGGCAAGGCGCGATTGTTCGTTCTACGATACCAGAGATCAACTGCTCAAATTTTGAACGCTGCAACGTACGCACAAGGTGTTTCGGAATTCCGTCCACCGGCATAATGTACGGCAGGTTAATCTCTGTTGATGTTGTAGAGGACAACTCGATCTTTGCTTTTTCCGCAGCTTCTTTCAATCGCTGAAGTGCCATCGGATCTTTGCGAAGGTCTACCCCTTCATCATTCTGGAACTCATCCGCCAACCACTGAATGATCGCATCATCCACGTCGTCACCACCAAGGTGAGTATCTCCATCGGTAGAAAGTACTTCAAATACGCCATCTCCCAATTCCAGGATCGATACGTCATGCGTACCTCCACCAAAGTCGAATACAACGATTTTCTGGTCAATTCCTTTTTTGTCAAGACCATAAGCCAAAGCTGCTGCTGTAGGCTCGTTGATAATTCGCTTGATTGTCAGACCGGCAATTTCACCAGCCTCTTTCGTAGCCTGACGCTGAGAGTCGTTAAAGTATGCCGGAACGGTAACAACCGCCTCTGACACTTCATGCCCCAGGTAATCTTCAGCCGTTTTCTTCATTTTCTGAAGGATCATTGCCGAAATTTCCTGCGGTGTATATTTTCGATCATCGATCTCCACACGCGGTGTGTTGTTGTCACCTTTCACCACTTTGTAGGGAACACGACTGATCTCTCCTTTTACATCATCAAAGCTGCTTCCCATGAAACGCTTGATCGAGTAAATGGTCTTTGTTGGGTTTGTAATTGCCTGACGCTTGGCCGGATCTCCTACCTTACGCTCCCCTCCGTCCACAAAGGCAACGATTGAAGGCGTTGTACGCTTTCCTTCGGAGTTCGCAATTACCACTGGCTCATTCCCCTCCATTACGGCCACACATGAGTTCGTGGTTCCCAGGTCTATTCCTATTATCTTTCCCATAGCTGTTCTTTTCGTTTTTTTCAGGTTTGAATTGACTCGCTATGGTCAATGATTATGCCACCACCCAATTTGACGGTTTTGCCTGACAGTTTTGTCATTTTACCCCGAAATGTTCCTGATTTATGTGTCGATTTGACAGTCAGTCTGACAGAAACCTGTCAATCCATCGCCTTGTGAGAGTTCTCACTTAGTTCGAGCAGATGCTCATATTGCTCCGGCGTAAGGTCTGAATGGTAATAGGCGATCGGATTCACCTTCGCACCGTTCTTGATAACTTCGTAATGCAAGTGTGGCCCGGTCGATTTACCCGTTGATCCGATAAACCCGATCAACTCTCCCCGCGTCACTTTCTGTCCCTGACGAACATTGAATCCATTGAGGTGACCGTACAAAGTCTGATAACCGAACCCGTGATTGATAACAATGCACTTTCCGTATCCCCAAAGCTTGTTTTCAACCACTTCTACCACTCCATCGCCGGTTGCATAGACTTCCGTTCCTTTGTCAGCCGTGAAGTCCATCCCCGTATGCATCTGACGGGTTTTGTAAATCGGGTCAATGCGGTAACCAAAACCGGAAACCTGACGCTTCAGATCCGAGTTCCGTACCGGTTGGATAGCTGGAATACAAGCCAGCATTTTTTCTTTGTCTTTGGCCAGTTTCAGCAATTCACGGAACGAAATGCTCTGTGCGTTCAAACGTCGCTCCAGCTGATCCATTTCTTCCGAAGCCTTCTTCAGTAATTCTCCGTTCGTGAGTTTGTCCAGATACGCATACTTGTCACTTCCTCCTGTTCCCATTTTGCGCAATTCCTCCGGAAATGCATCCGCATAAAGCGCCACACGGTAAAGGTCTTCATCACGATGTTGAATATCATCCAATACCTCATTGTATAATTCGATATCCTGCAACAAACGCTGAACTTCCTTCTGATTCTTTTGCAACTCCGCCTGCAATTCACGTTCCTTCGGAGAATCGATGCGGCGCGTAAAAACAATGGCCAGTACCAGACCAAACACAATACTCGGTGCCATCCAAAGCAAAACCCGTAAAACCCGCACAAGAGGTTTCACCCGCACTTCTTCGTACGATAATGTCTTCGGATTATAACGGTACTGCTTTTTAGACATAGTGCAAAAGTACTGAGAATTCCGGCTACACAGGTGTTAAGATTTTCTAAAAGTCCCGGCACGAAAAGAATTCACCATCGTTGTCTACAAGACAGCAGATCATGTATGGTTTCTTCAAAGATACCCTTATCTTCGCGTCAGATTTCTAATACAATTGTGATATGAAAGAATTTCTTGCAAAACAGTTTTATGGAAATACTATTGAGAATTGGTTGATTTCCTGTGGTATTTTACTTGGAGCGATCATCATCGGGAAGATCCTGTATTGGGCGATCGGTAAGTACGTGAAAAAACTCACTGCCAGGACAAAAACAGACCTGGACGACCTCTTGGTCGACAAACTGGAAGAGCCCGTGGTGTACGGACTCGTGATCCTTGGATTCTACTGGGGATTTCAGCGATTGCAGTTCGGAGCAGGTGTCGACAATTTCTTCTCGCACCTGTTTATTGTGGTATTTACCCTCAACGTTACCTGGTTATTTGTACGGACAATCGACGCCCTGATTGAGGAATACGTTGTTCCGCTTGTCAATAAATCCGAAAGCGATCTGGATGACCAACTGCTTCCGGTACTCCGAAAAACAATTAAGGCGTTGTTTTGGGCGCTTGGTATGATCATCGGATTGAACAATGCCGGTTTTGACGTGGCTGCGCTGATCGCGGGACTCGGAATCGGAGGTTTGGCCCTGGCACTCGCTGCGCAGGATACCGTAAAAAACATCTTTGGCGGAATCATGGTTTTCATTGACAAACCGTTCAAAATGAAAGACCGGATCCAGATCAATGGCATGGATGGAATTGTGGAGGAAATTGGTGTTCGAAGCACGCGTCTGCGTACTCTCGAAGGTCGACTGATCACCATTCCCAATGCACAATTCAGCGATAATCCGGTGGAAAACGTCAGCGCGGAACCTTCACGAAAGATCGTGACAAATCTCGGCCTGACGTACGAGACCACTCCGGACAAAATGGAACAGGCCATGCAAATCCTGAAAGACATTGTGAAAGCGAATCCGAAAGTTGAAGATGATGCCCTGGTATCCTTCAATGCCTGGGGAGACTTCGCGATGGGAATTATGCTGATCTATTTTATCAAAAGCCCGGACGATATTCTCGGTGCTCAGACAGAGATCAACATGGCGATCCTTCGCCAGTTCAATGAAGCCGGGTTGGATTTCGCCTACCCGACACAAATGATTTACAAAAAAGAAGTAAAATAAACCATTAACGATAAGCAGGGCAATGACCGTATCTGAAATCCGCCAGGCCTTTTTTGATTTTTTCGCATCCAAGGGGCATACCATCGTACCAAGCGCACCAATGGTCGTAAAGGACGACCCTACCCTTTATTTTGTCAATGCGGGAATGAACCAGTTCAAGGATTACTTCCTGGGAAACCAGGTACCAAAGGACCGGCGTGTGGCCAATTCACAGAAATGCCTGCGCGTTTCCGGAAAGCACAATGACCTGGAAGAAGTAGGTGTAGACACCTACCACCATACCATGTTCGAAATGCTGGGAAACTGGTCGTTCGGAGATTACTTCAAGGAGGAAGCCATTGGCTGGGCCTGGGAATTGCTGACAGACGTCTACAAAATTCCGGCAGACCGACTTTACGTTACCGTTTTTGAAGGAAACGAGGAAGATGGCGTTCCTATGGACGAAGAAAGCTACTCGATCTGGAAAAAGCACATTGCCGAAGATCGAATTCTGCTCGCCGGAAAAAAAGATAATTTCTGGGAAATGGGCGATGTGGGCCCGTGCGGTCCGTGTACCGAAATTCACGTCGATCTGCGCCATGATGATGAACGTACCAAAACCGATGGTAAATCCCTGGTGAATGCCGATCATCCGCAAGTGATCGAAGTGTGGAATAACGTGTTCATGGAATTCAACCGAAAAGCGAACGGTTCACTTGATCCACTTCCTGAAAAGCACGTCGATACAGGGATGGGACTGGAACGTCTTGCCATGACCCTTCAGGGAAAACAATCGAATTATGACACCGACCTGTTTCAGGCCCTGATCGGTCACATGGAAAAAGTGGCCAATATCCGCTACGGCGTCAAGGAAGAAACAGATATTGCCCTACGCGTGATTGCAGACCACGTTCGTGCGATTTCCTTTTCCATTGCGGATGGTCAGCTTCCGTCCAACAACGGAGCCGGTTATGTGATTCGACGTATTCTGCGAAGAGCTGTCCGTTATGGTTATCAAACTCTTGGGTTAAATGAGCCATTCCTGGCAGACCTTTCAGGAACGCTGACGGAACTGATGAAAGACCCGTTCATTGAGCTTGAACAACAGCAGGAACTGATTCGCAAGGTGATCCACGAGGAAGAAGTTTCTTTCCTTAAAACACTTGGAAATGGGATTCAACGCTTCAACAAATTTCTTGGTAGCGACGGGTCCGATGGATATGTGGATCAGGCCTCTAAAAAGATCAGTGGCGAACTGGCGTTCGAATTGAACGATACTTACGGTTTTCCGATCGACCTGACAGAACTGATGGCCCGTGAAAAAGGCTATACGGTAGATCGCGCTCGTTATGATGAATTGCTCGACGAACAAAAAAACCGTTCACGTTCTGCCACAGCTATTGAAACAGACGACTGGGTTGAACTTCGCGAAGACAATGTAGAGGAATTCGTGGGGTACGATCTGCTCCAGACACAGGTAAAGATCGTGAAGTACCGCAAGGTCATTCAGAAACAAAAAGAATTTTACCAGGTCG
>JBNKYR010000237.1:0-5870 GCA_050300995.1 Crocinitomicaceae bacterium
CATTTCGTTGCGGTACGTTGTTGGACTGTACGTTTGAATTGCACCCCTGGAATACTTGAACGAAATATCATCATCCTGAAAGTTGAAGACAACCGTATTGTAACTTGAATTGAATGCCGGACGCGAAACCTGAACCTGCAAAGAACCGTTGAATGTCCCCTGTTCAGGAATTTCATTCACCTGCAACTGAATATTGCAATTGATGCGCTCTTCTACCTCAAAGTGATCTTTGGTCCACTGCGTATTATTCATGAAGTCATACATACTCTGCTCCATTTCCTTAATAATCTGCGGATCTGTGTTATTCAACTCCAGACGAGCATTGGTAATCACGCTCACCTGGCAATTCAATTCCTGGGCCATTACCCCGGAAGAAGTGATCAAAAGAAAGAAAATCAATCCGAACGATCTCATGAAATATACGTTTTCAGGTAGTCAATAATATCCCGCGCAACGTCGGTCTTAGACTTTAACTCAAATGTCTCAAATTTATTGCGCTTATCCAAAATACTGATCTTGTTTGTATCCACACCAAAACCGGCGCCCTTGTCCCCCAGGGAGTTCATCACGATCATATCAAGGTTCTTACGTTGCAACTTTCCTGCCGCATTTTCCTCCAAATTCTCCGTTTCCAGCGCAAAACCTACCAATACCTGATCATCCTTCTTGTTTTCCCCAGCCCAGGCAAGGATATCCGGATTTTTTACCAATTCAAGCACCATTGTATCCGATGCTTCTTTTTTCATTTTCTGTGCCTCCCTGTGCTTAGGGCGATAATCTGCAACAGCTGCGGCAAAGATCCCTGCCTGGCAGGATTTCCAGTGCGCTTTCACCTTCTCTGCCATCTCTTCCGCTGACGTTACGCGATAAACGGTCGCATTCGGATGTTCAAGGGTAAGATCAACAGGTCCGGTAACGAGTAATACGGTTGCTCCCTGCTTCAACAATTCTCCGGCCAGAGCAAAGCCCATTTTTCCACTCGAGTGATTTCCAATAAAGCGAACCGGATCAATGGCTTCGTAGGTAGGACCAGCAGTTACCAACACTGTTTTTCCACTCAATACAGATGGTGCTGTATTTTCGTTCAGCTCGGTGCAAATCCGATCGAAGATCTGCTCAGGTTCCGCCATGCGTCCTTCCCCTTCCAGACCACTGGCAAGCTCCCCTGATTCGGCCGGAATGATTCCGACACCGTCCTTTTGCAGTTGTTCCAGGTTGCGTTTCGTGGTTGGGTGCGCATACATGTCGAGGTCCATTGCCGGAGCCACCAGGGTCTTCCCTTTCATCGACAGATAGGTAGCCAGCAACAAATTGTCGCAACTTCCCTGCGCCATTTTACTCAAGGTATTAGCGGTCGCGGGAGCCACAATGAAAAGATCGGCCCACAGACCATATTCCACGTGATTGTTCCAGGTACCGTCCTGTTTATTCCAAAACTCGATACCAACGGGGTTCCCGGACAATGTCGATACGACAAGGGGACTTATAAAATCAGAAGAGGCAGGAGTCATAATACATTTGACTTCTGCCCCGGATTTCTTTAAGATTCGGATCAGGGATGCTATTTTGTAGGCTGCAATACCTCCGGTGATCCCAAGAAGGATGCGCTTACCATGCATGTGATATGATTTACTTTGCCGCCTCTACTTCAGGATATCTTGAATAGATTTTTCCTTCAAGAAGCTCCTGAATAGCCATTGCAACAGGCTTTGGAAGACGCTCATAGAAACGAGAAATTTCAATCTGCTCACGGTTCTCGAAGATCTCTTCCAGATTGTCGGTAGAGGAAGCGAATTCCTGCAGTTTTTGCGTCAATTCTTCTTTCAATTCAACGCTCAACTGGTTGGATCGTTTCGCCATCATCACGATCGCCTCGTAGATATTTCCCGTCACTTGTTCGATATCCGCGGTATCACGCGTAATCGTTGTCTTCTCTGCTGTACTGTTTTTGAAACTCATGTCCTCTGTTATTTCTCGTTCAACTCCCCTTTCATCTTGTTCGTCAGATCATTATACTTCGCTAACATCGGAGTATACTTCGATTCGGGAAATTCAGCGACAAAATTATCATATCTTTCGTTAGTTTCATTGATTCGATCCATTTTTTTATTGTCTACACTGTTTTTAGCATAGAGAAAGGAGTTCTGTACCAGGATGTAAGACACCTCTTCGCGAAATTTCGATATGGGGTATTCGTTCAGGAATGTTTCCGCTGAAGAAACAGCAGCGCGGAAGTTTTCTGTCTTGGCATACAACTTCACTGAACCATAAGCCTTTTGCTCCAGTTTGTAGCGCAGGCGGTCGATGGTATGGTTGCAGGAATCAATGAGGATCGAATTCGGAAAGCGATTCACGAATTGCTGAAGATCGTTAATGGCCAACTCCGTATCGTTCTGATCAAGTGAGTATTCCGGAGAATTCTGCACCGAACACATGGCACTCAAAAACAATGCTTCTTCTGCCTTTGGACTCCCTGAAAAACGCTGAGCGAACTGCCCGAGGAAATAGCCGGCCATGTAAAAATCACCTCCAATATAATAGGCTTTACCAATTCGGAAATAGGACAACTCCCCTTCTCCGGTTTTAGGCATGCGCTGATATACCTGTTCGTACAGCGCAATCGAACGAACTTCCTGACCATCATCGTACAGGGAATTTGCCAGTTCAAATTTCATGGCGTAATCATCTGATTTCAACGCCCGGTTGTATCCGTTACATGCAGTTAATGCAAAGGCTGAAATAAAGGCAAGAAAGGTCCACTTCTTCATACGCAGCAAAGGTAAAACAAATTCCTGTTAAAGACTGTTAACTGTAAAACGAGAGGTATTCACTTATCGTATGCGAAGATTTCTCCCAATCTGAAGGATGGTTGTCGGTCGGATACCGTTCAACTGACACAACTTGGAAACTGTGGTACGGTTGCGGCGTGCAATTTCTCCAAGGGTATCTCCCGAACGAATACGGTAATACTTGCTTCCTGCAGCATTTGCCGGCACAGAAGATGAAGATGCCACATACGAACTGGTTCCGCCTGCCCCGAAAAGACCGCGGTGAACGAGCAGGTTCTCATCGTGCACTTTACCATGCTCAAAATCAATCACATTCTCAGGATTCATCGGAATATCGTAGAAACGCACTTCAAAATGCAGGTGAGATCCGTAGGAATGTCCTGTATTTCCGCCCAAACCAATCGGATCCCCCGCTTCCACCAACTGATTCGGAACAACCAGGTGTTTGCTCAGGTGAGCGTAAAAAGTTTCCAGTCCGTTGTAATGACGAATCACCACGAGATTTCCGAAACCATGATCGTTGTACTTGGCATAACGCACTTTTCCGGGCCATGCAGCACGTACGGTATCCCCTGTTTCAAGATCAATGTCGGTTCCGTTATGCGGACGACCTCGCCTCCAACCGTAACGGGAAGTGATCCGCCCGTTGAACGGCATTACAAAAGAGTTCGAAATATCATCTTCCAGACAAAGCCAGAACGTATCCCGTAAACGACCGAGGTCATTGGACAAATTGGATGTGTAGCACACATCCTCGTCCCACGGAGCGATATAATTCAGGGAGGTATCTCCATGGACCTCACCATGCAGACGTTCGTTCATAACCCCATCAAAATCCCGGTCTTCCATGTATTCCCCGGTTCGATTGGAATATATCCGCATCGTCCCTTCATTCGTGTTCAGGGTATCGATGATCTTTTGCCCATACGTTACAGCTACAGTAAGCGAAGCAAGAAATACGGAGAGTGCGCGCATACTATTAAGGATGTTCCAGTTTGATTGACTGCCCTAAAGATAACAATTTGATATTATTTAGGTCGTACATCCATGACAAGGATATTGTAAAGAATATCCTCTCCCGGCTTCACCACGTCCAGATAACCCTTATCTCCGTAAGCCTCTGCTGCCGGCACCAGGACATACATACGGTCTGATTTTTTAGCATTAATTAACGCTTTCTTGAGTCCGGGAACCAGTCCGCTATCCTCCAGTTTCATCACAAATGGTGCATTATTCGCGAAAGTGTTTACGTAGCGGGCGTTCGTTGGAGTGGAAACCATGCAATGAAATTGGATCTCATTATCCTCCCCAAATTTCATGGTATTGGCTTCGTTTTCCTCGAAAACCCAGACTTTATTGCCATCGGTCTCGCGCGTTGGTTTGTTGCGTTCAAGGATCCGAATGCGCAATACATTGTCCGCGTCCGGTGGAATCAGCCCTTTAATTCCTTTCTTCCCACGCGCCAGTTCACTCGGAATGAAGATCTCTGCAAAATCACCTACACGCAGCTCCTCCAACGCAATATCCCAACCTTTTGTCTGCATTCCAAAGCCGACAATAAATGGCATGCTCTTCTTTTTCAAAAGATGATTTCCGTCTACGACCTCACCGTTTTCCAGTTGTACCTTGTAGTCGATCTCCACACATTCGCCGGATTTGATCGTTGCCCCCTCACCGTGCTCAAACCACTTGATCACAATCCCGTTTTCCAGCTTTTTGTAATCTGTTACCTCCTGTTCGGTATCAAGAACGTTCACCGTATCCTTCACCACTCCCTGATGCGTGTCATTTTCAGAATGTGTTTCTGTTTCCACGGCTTCGGTGGAACATGCGGCAATGAGCATTGCAAGTGCGGGTACAATCAGGTATTTTTTCATCGTTGAATGATTCCCATGAGGTAAATATCAAAAACAAGTGTCGTTAACGGCGGAATCTTGTCCATATCACCGGAAACACCATGCGCCAAATGGCTTGGAATAATCAGTTTTGCACGGTCTCCCGGGGAAAGCAATTTGATCCCTTCCTGGATTCCGGATTCGATCTCACTGCGTTCAACCACAAATTGCTCGTATTCATCCGATTCCGTACGATAACATTCATCACCATTCAACAGTGTCACCACGTATTCAATCTCTGCGATATCACCACCTTTGGCGTGCAGCGCCGTGTCTTTTTGCCCTTCTTCGTAAATGTAATACTGAAGACCGCTTCCGGTGCGTTTCATCTTCCAGTCCTTGTGCATTTCAAGGAACAATTTGATGTCAATCTCTTCCTGAATAGCCACGCTCTTTCCGAAATCGGTTGAGTTTTGCTTGGTCCATTCAATATCCTCAATTACGGGAGGTTCTTCCTCGCTGGTACAGGCAACAACAAAAAACGGTATGATCAGCCACCATCTACGCATGGAAATAATCGGGGATTAATTGTTTGAAGCGTGCAATGGTTTGCTCCAGCGTTTCACTGCTGGAACCTCCTGCGGCATTCTTATGTCCGCCACCGTTAAAATGATCGCTCGCCAGGGTATTCACTGCTGTATCTCCTTTAGAACGGAAACTGATCTTGACCTCATCACCTTTTTCGGAAAAAAACGCTGCAACATCTACACCTTCCAGTGACAAAGCCACATTGACCAGGCCTTCCGTGTCTCCTTTCACAAAGTGAAAACGCTCCAACTCCTCCATGGTTACAGAAATAATCGCCACTCGTGACTCTTTCAGCACTTCAAGACGTTCTGCCAGAATGTATGAACGCAAACGGATCTGGTCTACGCGGTTGTTGTCAAACGTACGCTCGTGAACTTCCCAATGACGAACACCTACCTCCAGCAAATGAGCAGCAATCCGATGCGTTCGCGGCTTGACCGAAGAAAAACGGAACGAACCCGTATCGGTCACAATCCCAAGGTACAAAGGCGTACCGATCTCAGCGGTCAGTTTGTCCAGCGAACCTGAATATTCGATCATATCGTACACAAGCTGGGAAGTCGAGCAGGCAGTCGTGTCTGAAACAGTGATCTCTGCAAAATCGTCGGGATGCAAGTGATGATCGATCATAATCTTCTTTCCTCCGGCAGCGCGCAAC
>JBNKYR010000238.1:0-5869 GCA_050300995.1 Crocinitomicaceae bacterium
GCTGGGGGGAACCGTAAATACTGGTGCTGAAGAAAGCATACCCGTGTTTTCGAAGGATAGTTCCATCCTTTATTTTGTGCGGACGATGGATCCCACAAACAAAGGGGGAGAGACGGACCAGGATATCTGGTATAGTGTAAAGGATGAAACCGGCACCTATACGGATTGTCAACGTCTGAAGGATCTTAACAACAAATATAACAACGCGGTAACAGGTCTGGGAGCAGACGGTACCAGCATGTATTTGTTGAATGCATATGACGGAAAGAAGGACCTCGAAAAGGGAATTGCTGTTTCGAAAGGAGGCGGAACCAACTGGGGAACTCCTGAAAAGATTGACATCCCGACCCTGAACATTGAAGGTGATTTTTACGGGTTTCATGTGAGCGACAAGGAAGATGTGATCATCATTTCGTACAACGGCCCGGGATCACTTGGTGAAGAAGATCTTTATGTGAGCACGAAAAACGGAGGGACATGGTCCGAGCCGTTGCACATGGGGGCTGTGATCAACTCAACAGGGTTTGAAATTTCGCCTTTTCTTTCTCGTGGACAGGATACCTTGTTTTTCTCCAGTAATGGCTTTGGAGGAGAAGGTGATGCTGATATTTTCTTCTCGGTAAAACAGGGAAGCTGGACCAACTGGTCCAAGCCAAAAAACCTTGGATCACGGATCAATTCTCCGAAGTTCGATGCTTATTTTACTTATTCAGGGGATGAGGCGTACTGGTCGAGTAACCGTGATGCAGAAAGAAGCGATATCTATACTATCGAAATTTATACGCCGCCACCGATCGAACCATCTTGTATGGCAACGGATGCAACAACCTACAAAGGATCGGATGGTTCAATCGATCTTACGGTGACGGGGGGTGCCCCACCATTTACGTATGCATGGTCGAACGGAAGCTCAGCGGAAGATGCAATGGGCTTATCGAAAGGTGAATATTCAGTAACGATTACGGATGCTGTCGGGCAAACGGCTACGGTTTCATGCTTTGTGGATGAACCGCCGATGCCACTTGATCCGGTGGTTGTGACCGATTACGAGAACCTGGAATTCAAACATATTTTCGGGTATAACAAGAACAAGCTTTCCGTGCGACGCGGTGACCTGAAGAAATTTGTGAAGGCGATCGAGGACCAACTGGATGACGGTCGCAAGAGTGTGACAATCAAAATTGTTTCTTCGGCATCACACGTACCTACCAAAACATTCGGAACAAACGAAAAACTGGCTGAGGTGCGTGCGGAAAACATGAAATACGATCTTGTTGATCACTTTGAGAAGAAGTACAGAGGACGCGTGAACGTTGTGATTGAGACAAGTACAGTAGCCGGTCCTGATTATATGGATGATTCGGCGGATAAGGACAAGTACGAGCCTTACCAGTTTGTCAGTCTGAGAACAGAATAAGTTTAACCATTAGAATAACGAGAATCCCCGGTACTAAGTGTCGGGGATTTTTAGTTGAATTTAATGGCCTTTACGGGGTTGATTCGTGTGATTACCACACTTGGGATGATCAAAGCGCTCAGACAAACGATCAGCGTAGCTACATTCAACAGAAGCCATTGCCATACGTTGAGTTGAATCGGAACACTGGTGAGGTAGTAAACCTCCGGATTCAATGAAATAATATTGAAGTATTTCTGTGCGAAGCAGATTCCCAGGCCGATGATATTTCCCCAGATCAATCCCCGGCCGATCAGGAATCCGGCTTGATAGAGGAAGATCTTTCGAATGCTCCAGTTGGTTGCTCCCATAGCCTTCATCATTCCGATGAAATTGGATCGGATCAGGATGAGTACAAGCAGGGCAGACCCCATATTTATGATGCCGATCAGGATCATCAGTACCAGGATGATCACCACGTTGAGGTCAAGGAAATCCAACCATACAAATATGTCACGCTCATTGTCCCGAATGCTTGTGGTCTTCAATAATTCGTCAAAAGGAGTCGGAATGAAATCTACCTTTTTCCGGATTTTGGCCACGGTCGCATCCAGTTGATCCCAGTCATTCACGGTCAATTCGAATCCACCTACGTAATGGGAGCTACTCCCGATTCCCGGAATTGACTCAAATTCCAGCGTTTTTTCACCGGCCTGGATTGTGTAACGCAGGCCACTGTTGTCCGAATATGTTCGCTCAACCTCACCAAGGTCATCCAATGGGATGTAGCAGGGTGTGTAGGCATTTCCCTTGATGCGAATGTGCATGTAGGCAGTATCCGGAATGCTGGTTTCGTTGATCCCGGCGCGGACATTGGTCCAGAAGTCAGAAACGATCAAACGGATCGTGGTGTCTTTGTATGGGCACAGATTGAAGCCTCCGTATTTTTCAAATCCCCGGCCCCAATCGTATCGGAAATGCCCGTTTCCTCCGCTTACATTTGCTTTAATGATCAGGTCATCTCCGGCAAGAGTATCTCCTACTTCAATTTCGGCGTGAATTCCCCAGTCGTTGAGCTCCTGTACGGAACGAAGATCGCCCAGTACAATTTTCTTGTCGAGTTCCTCCAGTCCTGTCTGGTAAATACCCGCGATGATGAAGGGCCGCTTGATCGGCTGGTTGCGAACAAAGAATGCTGAAACTGTATCGTTAACAGAAAAGCGCAGGTTGTTTGCGAGCGTTTTTGAGATCACCACTCGACTGTATTCGTCGGGACGCTCACCATATTCGGGAATTACACCCTCCAGGAGGTTCTCACGAAAGAAAGACCAGTTGTAATCATTCGTTACCCCTTTGATGATCGCTCCGTAAACTTGCTGCTGGGTCTCTGTTGTATCTTTTCCGGATGGCAGCTTGTACTTCACTTCGGATTTCCGCGATTGAAACAAAACAGGTTTGTAGCCTACCGGTGATACAGAAGCGACTTCCGGTATTTTTCGGATTTGGTCAAGAACAGGTTGGTCGATTCGTATGGGTTCACTTTCATAAATGCTCGACTCGCTGCCATTCATAATGAAAATGTGTGCGCCGAAGCCACTTACCTTCTGGCGTACTTCTTGCTGGAACCCGGTAACCACGGCAACTGTGATCAGGTTAACGATCACCGCCAGTGCGATACTAATCACAGAGATGCGGACGATAGGTTTGGAAACTTTCTTACCTTGTGCGACACTCTTTAGCGTTTTTCTGGATATGAAATATTCAAAAGCCAAGCCCCCGATTCATTTTCGGCTAAAGTACACAAAGGTTTTGTGCCTGAAAAGCATTTTTCTGCTTTTGATCTGCTCCTGTGCGCAGGGAAATCCGCAGGATGTGCCAGTTACGACAGATCCGCCGGAACCGGATCCGCTACCAGTAGTGGTCGGAGCAGAGCGTATGGATCTTTACCTCCCCGGATTGGAGGGGCGCAGAGTGGCGGTGGTTGGAAATCAAACCTCGATGGTGCAGCAGGTGCATCTCGTGGACACCTTGATCGCACAAAAGGTAAACGTGATAAAAGTGTTTTCGCCGGAGCATGGTTTTAGAGGTGATGCAGACGCCGGAGAACATGTGTCCACGGAAAAGGATGAACGTACCGGACTTCCGATTGTGTCGCTTTACGGAAAGAATAAGAAACCGACGGGTGAGCAAATGAAAGGAATAGACATTGTTCTTTTCGATATTCAGGATGTTGGTGTTCGCTTTTATACTTATATCAGTACGCTTCATTATGTCATGGAAGCCTGTGCCGAGAATAATGTGAAGCTGATTGTACTTGATCGCCCGAATCCGAATGGAAACTACGTGGATGGGCCGGTCCTCGATCCGAAATTCACCTCTTTTGTGGGAATGCACCCCATTCCGATCGTGCACGGAATGACGATCGCCGAGTATGCCGGTATGATCAACGGAGAGCACTGGTTACCCAATGGATTGCAGTGTGAACTTGAAGTCGTGACCTGCGAGAATTACGACCATGAAACCATGTATTCACTTCCGATCCCACCTTCTCCGAATCTTCGTTCCGATGCTGCGATACAATTGTATCCGAGTCTTTGCCTGTTGGAGGCTACAACGGTTACTGTAGGTCGGGGAACAGACGGACCGTTTGAACGATACGGGCATCCGGATTTTCCCGAAACAGGATTCAGCTTTGTGCCAAAACCCGGATATGGTTCGAAGGATCCTAAACATAATGGTGTGAAGTGCAATGGCTACAACCTCAAGGATTCCCTGAAAGAACGTCCACAGGCGCTGAATCTTGAATACCTTGAGATTGCTTACGGACATCTGAAAGCGAAGATGTTTGACGGTAAGGAGAAATTCTTCAATCTCCTGGCAGGCAATGACCTGTTGATTCAGCAGATCAGGAACGGTACCTCCGAAACAGCCATCAGAGATTCCTGGAAGGAGGCTTTGGAGCACTACAAAAACAAGGTCCGCCCTCAGTATTTGCTGTACCCGTAAAGTTTTCACTTCTCTGATTATTAGACTGATACAATTTTGGTATCTTTGGGCACTGATCGTTAATCTAATCACTATTATGCAGAACCCTCTAGCTGTCTTTATCGCCTGTATACTTACATTATCAAGCTATGCGCAGAATGTTGGAATCGGGACCTCAACCCCGGATGCCAGTGCAAAGTTGGACGTATCTGATTCCAATCGCGGAGTTCTGGTAACCCGCGTGGCGCTTACGGACGTAACCAATGGCATTGCTCCTGTGAATCTTCCCGCAACCGGACTCCTCGTGTACAATATCAATGCTGCTGTCGTTGGAGGGAGTGGCACGGGGTTCTATTATTGGGATGGGACCATGTGGGTACGTCTGTCAACCGGTCAGTCGGACGATTGGACCATCACGGGAAATGCCGGGACAAATCCGACAACAAACTTCATTGGTACAACGGATGCCCAGGATTTTGTGGTCCGGACGAATAACACGGAAAAGATGCGCGTAGAATCCGGAGGAGATGTGGGCATTGGCACCAATAACCCGAATCACACCTTGCATGTATTGGGTGATGTGCGTTTTGAAGGAGATTTCATCAACCAGCAGATGATCGGTTCACACAGCGGGACTTTTCAAAGTGTTCCGTTTACGAATGGTGTGTTTAATGCACTGACCGGAACCACAACCAGTATTACGATTACGGATGGGAACGGTGTGAATAATTCGGCGGTTTTCATCAGTGGATTTGCCAGGGTATTTGGTGGTAGCCTGAATGGGAGCAACAGTTCGCTTGGAGGGTACTTTCTGATTCTTCAGCGGGATACGAATCCGGCGTTCACAACGGCTGTTAATCTCACATACACAAGCGGCACCTGCTACATCGAAACGCCTAATGGAGCAGTGAGTGCAGCCATCGGTTTCGGGGGTGGCGGACACATCAGTTACATGGATTCCGGACTAACAGCCGGAACAACGTATTATTACCGTCTGGTGCTGTATCCGAATGGTGTGGGCATCAGTTCCGGAACCTACGATGTATACCAGCGGGATTTAAATGTTCTGCAGATCAAGCGTTAATCGCCAGACAATCAATTAATCGTCATCGCGCTTGCGATCATCCTGAATGTCCTCATTGCTCTTGAGCACACGCTGTTTCATGGTTTCCATGTACTCTTCCAGTTGACTCAGAATCTGGTCATTTGAAGCACCGAGAATTTTTGCGGCAAGGATTCCTGCATTTTTGGCTGCATTCAACGCAACAGTGGCTACAGGGATTCCGTTCGGCATTTGCAGGATGGAAAGGATGCTGTCCCAACCGTCAATGGAATTTGAAGATTTGATCGGAACACCAATTACCGGCAGAGCAGTCAGTGAGGCAGTCATTCCCGGAAGATGAGCCGCGCCTCCGGCTCCGGCAATGATCACATTAATTCCTCGCTTATGTGCGTTGCGTGCATATTCCACCATTAAGTCAGGAGTCC
>JBNKYR010000239.1:0-5867 GCA_050300995.1 Crocinitomicaceae bacterium
AGTGCCACCTTCGAGCATTACATGAATCGCTACGGTTTTCGTGACAAGGAATGGAAAATTGCCAAAGAAGCAGGGCAACAGCGAGTTCTTTTCATTGGCGACAGCTTCGTTGAGGGGATCATGTCTGAGCAGGAAAATACT
Organism: Crocinitomicaceae bacterium; assembly: GCA_050300995.1. Taxonomy (GTDB): domain Bacteria; phylum Bacteroidota; class Bacteroidia; order Flavobacteriales_D; family Crocinitomicaceae; genus UBA4466. The sequence goes on from JBNKYR010000239.1 coordinate 142, forward strand.
TTGCCGGCCGGATTTCTGAAGGGTTCGGAAGATCGTTATGATGTGATGAACGCCGGAATGCTGGGCGTGGGAATTTCGCACTATCTGCGTCTGTTGGCAGACATGGTCCCCATTTACAAGCCTGAAGTTGTGGTGATCTGCATTTATTCCAACGACCTGCTCGGAGAACGTGTACCGGTACTTCCTTCGGATCACCTGAAGCCTGCTTACTTTCCATTGCTTAAACCACGTTTTCTGGAACTGATGAATCAGGCAGACGGCCACGGAAATATTCTGCCCACCTGGCACACCGAGCGCGATGCTTTCATGGTTCCCGTGCCTGAAGACAATAATCCGTGGACACACAACGAAGCAGCTCTTGCCCCACAGGTTACACCGGAAATTGCAGGCATGATGAAAAAGGGCACCTTTAACCCCTATCGTACCGGAGCCTTACTGACCGAAGCCGAAGGACTTCAACGTGTACCACAACTGGGCGACGCCCTGGAGTACATTCAGGAAATCTGTAATGAGTACGAAATTCAACCGATCATCGCCTATATCCCCAGCCGGAATCAGGTATCGGATTACTACCTCTCATTTGAACGGGAATATTGCTTACAATGCCCCGACAGCCTGAGCCTTTCAGGTCCGGAATATCAGCATCACCAGGATGTACTCGGCAAGATCTGCGATGCCAATGGCCTCCCCTTCATTGATCTGACGGAAATAGTCCGTACGGAAGAAAGCAAGGGAAACCACCTTTACTGGAACTATGACGAGCACATGCGCGGAAAAGGGTATTTGCTTCTTGGAAAGGCGCTCAGGGAGTTTATGGAAACGAAAACTGGTCAGTGATCAATTCCCGAATTCAGAAGTTCCATTTTGTAAACCACATCTTCGTCATCCGGCCATTGGTTCAGGTATGCTTCGCCAAAGTGTAAAGCACCGGATGTATCGCGTGCGGCAATATTAACGTCTACAGCCAAACCGAGAGTGGTCCGCTCATCGGGGTACCCCATGGAAAGCATGGGATTGATCCAGTGCCTGGCCGCCGCTGCATTTCCTGAAGCGAAATAATAACGGACATAATTATACGGAAGCTTCCAATGGTCGTTTTTGTACACAGCGGCCTGCGTGAGAAACTCCCCTGCTTTGACCGAATCCTTTTCCACGTAGTATTCCGAGAGTTCACAGGCGAGTTCTGCAAATTCGATATCATTTCCCTCCACCGCAAAGGGTTTCAGCTCATCGAAGATCCGAAGGCGCGCAGTCTCCTGCTCGTCCTCCGGTTGAAGCATTACAGATTCCCGAAGAGGATAACTACCACTGATCCAATATGTTTTAAAGTGCCATTTTCCAACCAGCTCCAAACGATTGGCCAGCAATGTGCGGTCGGAGTGAACGAGCAGCACCGGAATTCCAGTCATGACAAGTGCAAGCACCGGTCCCCACGCATAGTGAAGGATTGGCTTCTCATGAACCTCCGAAAACAGCACCAGGCCAAGAAAGAGAAAAAATGGTGCGGGAAGCGCGAACAGATCCCAGTCCAGTGACATCCCTAAAAGCGGATTCAGCACAAAGAAAACCGACATGTAAACAAAGGCTGCAAACAGGGCAAAAAGGACCACAGGGCGCCCCCATTGAATCCTTTTGCGTTCCAAAACAACGATCAAAACAAGCAGAAGTAAGATAGCTGCTGACCACGTCAGTATGAGGTTCAGGTAATCGGATAGATGCGCTCCACTCAACAAATTGTAGCGATCCAATGGCGCAGGTTCCGAAGAAGAAAAAGGAATAAACAAAACATCTTCCAGGGTATCCTCAGTGTAGCTGCGCTTGCTCCCGCTTGCCGAAACTTTCAGGAAGTAGACCACCAAACCAAGTACACTTGCCGGTAGCAAAAGCTTTCTGAACAAATCGCGCAACGAGCCAATTTTCAACCAGTCCGACAGGCGATCCCGGAATCCGATCATCATAGCGACCAATGTCAATGGCACCAACAAAAAACCGGTCACGTGCAACTTGATTCCCAACAAGGCGAGCACCCAAAGCAATACGAGGTATTTCGTGCGACCGTGCCCGAAGAACAACCAGGCTACAAGCAAATAGCCCATCATCAGCGCGACTGCCAAAGAATAGTTTTCGATGTGGCCATAAAACATGAACGTAAAGGGAGCCAGACAGCCTGCTAATACCAATATCCAGCGCCAAAGAGAATTATCAGTAACGAGTACTACCAATCTACTCCAAAGAAAGACGAAGAGCATTCCCGAGACAAGGTCCACTAGCTGGTACGCTGCGGCTCCTGAAATCCCGAAAATCCAGGAGACAAAAGAAACCAATCCCATCATGGTCTTCCCCCCCACTTTGGGATCCAATAAATCGAAGGATAACAGGTATGACCATTGCATATCTGTCATTTCGGTAACAACCTTTTCTGTTCCCGGCTTCAGAAAAAAGGCATCGCCGTATGCATCGCTCACCAAAGGAAACATGACCATCATTCCCCCCATGATCAGTGCACCTGTTACCGGCCAAATTAACAACATCACACGATTTCCTGTTGTGAATGGTCGTGGCGTCACCCGCAGCACCCAGGGAAGAAAGAACACTATCACAAAAGCCAACACAAATACCCACTGCTGGGCAGCAGGAAGCAGCGATGAAAAATGAATCCCCCACATCGATTCAGGAAGCAGCCAACCCAGGACAAAAAGTCCCAGGAAGGGAAGCGCCCATTTCAGCACATCAAAGGCATTATTCCCCGGAGTGTCTTTCATCTCCCTAAAAGTAAAAAGAAACTGATTTTCTTTACGATCCACACATTAATTTCGATGACCGGGTTCGTACAGGGAAAACGTTGAGTTTCGTAACTTTGTATTATGTCAGAAGAGTTTGAAAACCCTATTGATCCGGATAAAGTGACGGAAACGCCCGGCTCCCTTGAATACGGGCATCATTTAGGATCGGCCGTTGTAAAGCCTGAAGATCAGGGAAAGCTGAAAGGTCGTGCTCTTTCGGCGATGGAGCATCAGACTGACATGCAATTGGATCAGATCCGTCAACAAATGCAATTGCTTGCAGAACAGGCCCGACGCCTGAACGATCGTAAGGTTATTTCCGAAGTCATCTACCAGGCCGAGATGCGATACGAGCCCCTGATCAACCACATTTATCATTTGTACCAGCGCGAAGACGGAAGACATTTATTATCCTTGATTGCCCCTGACCAATGGGGACGTTCCGGTGATCAATTCACTTTCCTTGCAACAGTTCGCCTGTTGGCAGACCATACCTGGGACATTCTTGAGCGTAACGAGGAGTATGGATTCGGGCAGGCTTAAGCGCTCCCAAGACAATTCCGGAAATTACTCCCGAACAATAGCATAACGATGCTCATCCCAGATCTTCCCGTTCTTGATGAGCGCCTTCCGCGCAATCCCTTCTTTTTGGAACCCGCATTTTTCCAGTACTTTCATGGAAGCAGGATTGTATTCGAATACGCCGGCATAGATACGGACCATGCCAAGGGAGGAAAAACCGTACTCCACGATCTGTTTGATCGCTTCCGTGGCAATCCCCTTTCCCCAATACGGCTCCGCTACAAAATAGCCGATTTCCGCGCTCAGTCGGTAAATATCGTCTCCGGGGAAAATCCCCACATTGCCCACGTGCTCTCCATTCCATTCAATGGCAAAACGGATCGTCGGATTAGCCGTCATTGCATCCGCAATATATTTTTGCGCATCTTCCAGGGTGTACGGGCTCGGAAAACCGTCACGTAAATTTGCAGCAATCTTAGGGTTGTTTGCTATTTCCGCCAGATGCTCGGCATCTCCCGGTACAAAATGACGCAACCGTACATTTAAGTGGTTCATCGCGTGTGATCAACGGGTAAATACCCATTCATTTTCCGTCGATTGGTTGGCGTCAAACATGTAGCCTTCCGTATCGAACAGTTTCAATTGCTCCGGATCACTGATGTTATGATCAATGGCATAGCGAGCCATCATTCCGCGGGCTTTCTTGGCGTATACCATCAACACTTTGTATTCTCCGTTCTTGAATTCCTTAAAGGAGGGTGTAATCACACGTGCTTTCAGTGATTTGGCATCCGCTGCCTTAAAGTACTCGGATGACGCAAGGTTCACAATCACATCCTTCTCTTCTTCGTTCAGGTAATTCGCGATCTTCTTTCCCCAGAATTGATACAGGTTCTTTTTTGCCGGAGTGACTGCCCACTTCGTTCCCATTTCCAGACGGTAGGGACTGATCACATCCAAAGGCTTCAGCACGCCGTACAATCCTGACAGGATGCGAATGTTCTCCTGTGCGCGCTTCAATTGCTCCTTGTTCATTGAGGGAGCATCCAATCCACGGTAAACTTCTCCGTTAAACGCCGCTCCGGCCTGCGAAAAAGCTCCGTTCAGTTCTGTTGCCGGTTTCCATTGCTGGTTCCGATCGAAATTCAACTCCGCAAGATCAGTTGACAGCGACATCATCTTAGCAATCTTCTTCGCGGAAAATTTACTCAGCTTGCTCATCAGTCCACTTGCCTCGTCCAGAAACACGGGAACTGTAAATTCCTGCGTATTCAACTGCTTATCCATGTCGATTGCCTTCGCCGGCGAGAGTAGAATTTTCATGAAAATGGGATTTGAAACAAATATACAAATTCGCGTCAAGGAGAATCCCGGAAAGCCTTAGAGAAAGAGCAGACAGAATGCCACTACGATCAGTACCGAAACGACATTCAACACGAAGCCAACACGCGCCATATCATTGATGCGAAGTTCCCCGGACGAGAACACAATTGCATTCGGGGGCGTTCCTACGGGAAGCATGAAGGCACAACTGGCCGCCAGTGTAATCGGCATGCACAATTGAAGAATCGGGTAATTGGTATCGACAGCAAAAGCTGCAACCACCGGCACAAAGACCGAGACCAGGGCCATGTTCGACATGACTTCCGTCCCGAAGATCGCGATGGTCACCAGGATCAGCAACAGAATATAAAGCGGTGCCGACGCATAGGATTCGAATACGGTACTCAACTGATCGATCACACCGTTGATCTCCAGCATTGACGCCATGGCCATCCCTCCACCAAAGAGCAATAAAATTCCCCAGGGCAATCGCTTGGTATCCTTCCACTCCAATAACGTATCTCCCCGCTGTGTTGATGGCAGAAAGAATACCAGGATAGCTCCCAGTACTGCCACACCTTCGTCCGAATAATGCACGCCGGTCCAATTCGTAAGTGGTACGCGGAAGGCCCACAAAAGCACAATGCTACTGAACAAAACAATGACCCGCTTCTGATTTCCCGTCCACGGCTTCTTCTCCTGCTTTGCTTCCTCAACCGCTTCAAAACGTTCTTTCCCCAAAAGGAGATAGAAAAAGAAAAAGATCACCACAAGAAGTAACAAACTCAGTGGCAAGCCAATCTTCATCCAATCCATGAACTCAATTTCAATATTGTACTCGTTGTGGATCAGTCCTGCCATGAGCACATTCGGAGGCGAACCGACAAGTGTGGCCATCCCCCCAACGCTGGCACCGTAAGCAATCGCCAGAAGCAGGAACTTCGGAAAGCGAGAATTTTTCCGGTGTGTCATATTGGAAACTACCGCCATCGCCATGGGAAGCATCATCAGCGCAGTGGCCGTGTTTGAGATCCACATGCTGAGAAGTGCAGTAGCCATCAGGAAACCGAGCAAGATCCGCGACTTCGAATTTCCAAC
>JBNKYR010000240.1:0-5861 GCA_050300995.1 Crocinitomicaceae bacterium
CGGTTACCAAACACTAGGAAATTATCAACCAATAAAAAACACCCCTGTCCGGCAAGTCCGGGCAGGGGTGTTTTGTTTTATACCTTACTCAAAATAGTATTCGTAAAGATGCTTTGCCCGGACGATATCGGGAAAAACGCGCCATTGTTCTTCCTCTGTTTGTGCAGCTTCCAGGCGTTCGAGAAGGTCAATGTAGGGAAGTAGCCATTTGTGCAATTCGTCGTGTCCTGCGCCGTCCATTCCGCAATGTGAAACAAAACCGTCCTTTTGGCGGGTCAGGTCGCCCGGTACATTCGGAGCAATGTAGATCGCTGCATCCGACTTACCGATCAGCCAAATGGACGAATCCATGTAAACCGCCATTTCATGCGGGATCTTCCATTTCTCCCCATGATTGAGTTCCAGGTCAACATCATCGTAAACACTTGGGAGATCTACTACTGCACCCTCGTTTGTACAGGCAAGCAGAAGTGGAAGCAGCAGGAGAGAAAGGAGTTGTCGTAAAGTCATGTCTTTTACATCTTTGTTGCGAAGATAGGTTGATAATTGTGCTTCTCCAACCGTCATGCGTTGCAATGGGCTTCCGTTGATCGAAAGGAGCAATTTTGATGGAAGGAACTGTCTGGATTGGAAGCATTGAGATGAGGAGATACCGAACCTCGGGAAAACAGGTAACAATACCCACGGATATTTCCATAATCAGGTAATTATACGCTTGTATCGGTTTTCGATCATCCGTATGTTTATACAAACGAAAACCACTATGAAAGTTCTGATACTTCTGTCCATTGCGTGCCTTTCTTTCTACGGTGCTGCGCAAAAATCCATTCTTGCCTCGCAGGACTCTCTTATCTACCGGCAATCGATCCAAAATGCTATGTACCCGGAAGAAAGTAAGGTTTCCAATACATTGGTACCGATCGTGAAGAACAACAAGGGACTGACCTGGAAAACGATTGAAGGAGAGGAGTATGTACTCATGCTTTCCTGGAAGGGATACATCGATCCGTACATGCCCTACAAAGACACCGGCTATTACAATACAGGTGACCAATGGCCGATTTGGGTCACGGCATCTCCTGAGCTTTTGCAGCGCATGCGCGGAGAAAGGTATGCCGACGCCTCACGACGTTTGAAAGAACTTTTAGGTTTGCCACCAAATTCCAGTTACACACACTTTGTGGAGTTCTGGGTGAAACCGGCCGATCTTTTCCGCCCGTGTCCGGACAATGAGATCAACGATACGGAATGCGATGTTTGTTTTCCGGATGGGACGGATTCGACTTACATGAACTGGGTCAATCAAACGCGTATTGATCGTTACTATCCGTGTGAATTGTACCAACAATACCCATGGACTGCATTGGGATACACCTACGACTGGAACGTGAAAAATGCCTCGCACTTGGGATTAAGCGAATTTGTCATTCGAAACTCATCCCTGATCAAGGTGGCAGGTATTTACACGACGGAAGAATACCTCCGGAAATAGGGAGATTGGACGTTCTGTCTGATCAGAGGTCCAGGTGCTTGATCTGCTCGATGCGGTTACGCTCAAGGAACTCGTCGATGGTCTCAAAATGCTCGATCACCCGCTGATCTTTGAATTCGAAGACTTTGTTTGCGAGACCTTCGAGGAATGCACGGTCGTGTGAAACCAGGATCAGTGTCCCGTCGAATTTGCGCAAAGCTTCCTTCAATACATCCTTGGATTTTAGGTCGAGGTGGTTCGTCGGCTCATCGAGGATCAGGACGTTTACCGGTTCCAGCAACAATTTCACCATGGCCAGTCGTGTGCGCTCTCCTCCGGAAAGAAAACCAACCTTCTTGTCGATCGCATCACCGGAAAACATAAAAGCACCAAGAATGTTTTTGATCTGCGTCCGGATCTCGCCTTCAGCTACACGGTCTACCGTTTCGAATACGCTCAGGCCCGGATCGAGCAAAGATGCCTGATTTTGTGCAAAATAACCCACTTTGGCGTTGTGCCCCAGTTCGCAAAAACCGTCAAAGTCGATCTCACCCATAATGGCTTTGATCATAGTCGATTTTCCTTCACCGTTTCGTCCGACAAAACAAACCTTTTCACCCCGGGCAATCGACATATTCGCATTTTTGAAAACTACATGATCACCGTAGGATTTGCTCAGGTCTTTCGCCGTTACCGGGAAGTCGCCAGAACGCTGTGAAGGGGGAAAGCGCAGGTGAATGGATGAGTTGTCGATCTCGTCCACTTCCACTAATTCCATTTTTTCCAACATCCGCTGACGGGAGCTTACCTGGTTGGTCTTCGAATAGGTGCCTTTGAATTGTTCAATAAAGCGCTTCGTTTCGGCGATGAGTTTTTGCTGATCGTTGTAGGCCTTGATCTGCTGTGCACGGCGTTCTTCACGCAAAACGAGGTAGTGCGTGTAATTGGCCTTGTAATCGTAGATCCGGCCCATGGTGACCTCGATCGTGCGGTTGGTAATATTGTCGATAAAGGTCTTGTCGTGAGAAATTACGATCACTGCCTTCGCCTTGTTTTTCAGAAAGTCTTCGAGCCAGATCACCGATTCAATGTCGATGTGGTTGGTTGGCTCGTCCAGCAGTACGAGATCAGGTTTCTGTAACAGGATCTTGGCCAACTCGATACGCATCCGCCAACCACCACTGAATTCGCTGGTTTGACGTGTGAAATCCGAACGTTTGAACCCGAGTCCGAGCAGGGCTTTTTCAACCTCTGCGTCGTAATTGAGTTCTTCGAGAGCATAGTATTTTTCTCCGAGTTCGGTCACACGCTCGATGATCTGCATGTATTCATTCGATTCGTAGTCGGTACGGGTTTCCAGCTCCTTGTTCAGCTGATCGATCTCATCGCGCATTTCAAAGATCTGCCCGAAAGCCTTCGCTGTTTCTTCAAAAACGGTACAGTTATCCTCGGTCAGAAGATGCTGTGGAAGGTAAGCGATAACGGTATCCGGTGAACATTGAATGCTTCCGCGATTTGCTTTCTGAACGCCGGCGATGATCTTCATCATGGTGGACTTTCCTGCACCGTTTTTCCCCATCAAAGCGATCTTATCATTGGGATTGATAACGAAGTTGACATCCTTGAAAAGGGTGCGGGCACTGAATTCTACGGTAAGTCCGTTTACTGAGATCATACGATTATTTTGAGGCCGCGAAATTACGAAAAGTTCGATAGCCTGCTATGGGATCTTGATGTGTTTGCGAACGCTTGAGACAAAGAAATGGTAGTTGGAGTAAAAATCTCCTATACTACGTATAGGAAGAAGGAACCTCAAAAAAAATGTGCGATCACCGTTTGGAAAATCCGATTCTTCGTGAATATATTTGCGCAGCCGTTGGCTCAGAATGATGTTGAATTAAAACTGGGCAAGCTATGATGGAATTGAATAAATATATCGAAAAAGTGACTGGGCAAAGCTAGCGGGAAGCTGGCTTCAAGATATGTGTCCCGGTCCGTGTGATCGGGATTTTTTTTGTCCCTCCATCGCATCTCAAGCAATTTATTGGTCGCAATCCGCAAGGATTGTTTCACAGCGATTCGAATGATCGCGCAACAAATCCGTTATGGGCAAACAAAAACTCAAAGGAAAGGATTTGCGCAGGTCGGGCTGGTCTAACCAGCAAAAGAGTCTCGCCATCACCATTATGGCCCGGCACTTTAAGCATCTGCGTAAACCCGAAATACTGGAAATACTGTTTGATCTTGCAGCATCTCCTGAGAAATATAAAGATCACGAGCAACTCGGCCAACTGGCGGAGACATTCATGGAAGTGGTAGAAAAAGAAAACTTCACTTCCTGGAAATTAAAAGAGGAAGTAACTGAATACAAAGTGTATGGAAAGAAGTTTATTGATCAGAACACGTTGAAACAGATGGACGCGGCAATGCGTTTGCCTGTGGCTGAAAAAGGAGCATTGATGCCTGATGCACATGTCGGGTATGGCTTGCCGGTAGGCGGGGTGATCGCCACCCGAAATGAAGTGATCCCGTATGCGGTCGGGCTGGATATCGGTTGCCGGATGGCGCTGACGATCTTCGACGCTTCGGCGGAATTTATCGATCGTTACCGGTACCAGTTGAAGCAGGCGCTTCAGGCGTATACCTTTTTCGGAACAGGAACCATACAGGGCGGTGTAGCCGATCACGAGGTGCTGGATCGCGGCGAATTCCGGGAGACCGAAATTCTGCGTCAGTTGCATGGGAAGGCGTGTAAGCAGTTGGGGACATCCGGTTCAGGAAACCATTTTGTGGAGTTCGGTCAGGTCGCGATTGATGAAGGAAATCAGTGGAATATTCCAAAAGGCAATTACCTGGGCTTGCTCACACACTCCGGATCCAGAGGACTGGGGGCAACGATTGCAAAAGCTTACACGAAGATCGCAATGGATGTGTGCAGGCTTCCGAAAGGAATTCAGCACCTCGCATGGTTGGACCTGAATACAGAAGCAGGAATGGAATACTGGCAGGCGATGAACCTTGCGGGAGATTATGCCAAAGCCTGCCACGACGTGATCCACCACAAACTCAGTAAGGCACTGGGAGTGAAATCACTGGTAACCGTAGAGAACCATCACAACTTCGCCTGGAAGGAAACTCACGATGGCAAGGAAGTGGTGGTGCATCGCAAAGGGGCGACTCCAGCGGGCGAAGGCGTGCTAGGAGTGATCCCCGGTTCGATGGCGAGCCCGGCCTATGTGGTTCGAGGCAAGGGGAACGCGGAGTCGCTCTGTTCGGCTTCGCATGGGGCGGGGCGCGTGATGAGCCGTTCGCAGGCTTCAAAGCAGCTCAAGTGGAAGGACGCGAAGCGACTGCTGCAGGATCGGGGCGTTCACCTGATCTCAGCGGGGATCGACGAGGTGCCGTTTGTCTACAAGGATATCGACACAGTGATGGGGGCGCAGTCGGAGCTCGTCGAAGCGGTGGCTCGGTTTTTCCCGCGACTCGTCAAGATGGCGCCAGCGGGGGAGCGTCCGGAGGATTGATTGGAAGGATAAGGAAGGGGTGAATTTCCTTCTTGACTGGAAAAAGAATGAACGTTTTAGAAAGCGAGTATGCCAAGGAGCAAAGAGTATGATCGTCAAGATGTGATCGAGAAAGCGGCGGGCGTGTTTTATGGACGCGGCTACGAGGCTACGTCGATGTCGGATCTGGTGGCTGCTACTCAGCTCAACACGGCGAGCATGTACAAGGAATTCGGAAGCAAGGAAGGCTTGTACGAGTCGGCGCTCGATCAGTATCGAGAGCGGCATATTCATGCGTTGATTTCGGAGATGGAGGACGAGCCTTCGCTCGGCGCTTTGAAGCGATATCTCGAGCAGCTGGAAAGCTATGCGACGAGCGAGGGATTTGCTGGGTGTTTGTTGATGAACAATCTGGCAGAAAAGGAGGCCGTTCCGGATGGGGCGGTGGATCGAGTGCGGAAGTTGTGTTTCGATCTCGAAGTTGTAGTGGAAAACTGCCTACGAAAAGCGGTAGAAAGCGGAGACTTGCCAGCGAGCAAGGATCCGAAGCGATTGGCCCAATTCATTTCCTGTTTTGTGCATGGTGTCGTGTTGTACGGACGGTTGGATGATTCGAAGCCCAAGCTGGCGGGCGTCTTCGAACAGATTTGGGCAGTGGTAGAAAGCTGAGGGAGTTCGGCCCATTTTTTTGCAAGTAAGCGAATCTCAGTTCCGCTTAGATGAATTAAAACGAACATTTTAATAACCAATGAAAAAATACATAATCCTATTCGTTACCCTCGTGCAGGGTGTATTGATGAATGCGGCTGACCACGGGGCAGCTGCCGAACACGCGATGGCATCCGCTTTGACTCCGGTAGGCGTCAGCGTGTCAGTTGAAGTGGAGC
>JBNKYR010000241.1:0-5779 GCA_050300995.1 Crocinitomicaceae bacterium
TGCCGTAAACCAGCATGGATCCTCCCAGAACCAGGCGTATCATCAATATTCCAAGATTGAAATTGCGTGTCATTTCTTCAGTAGTTAAGCTCGTATTTGAAAAAGAGTCCGTAATTCACCAACATCACTGCGGAGTTGTCGAACTGATCAAAATTGGCTCCTGCACCGTACGACATGGAACGCTTGTTGACCCCGATCCGCAATTGCTGCAGCCCTCGTTGATAGCCTTTTGAATCAATGTTTACAATCGCCAGCAAGCGGAAGAACAGCGTGTGATCACCAAATTGCAGCAACTCTTTTCGATAACTGAGGGATTGTTCCAGGCTGAAGTCCTTCTGATAGGTAAGGCCAACCGTATAGGCCATCGATTGATTCTTCCCGCGCCTGTCGTACTTTACTGCCAGCGTGTAAAAATCCCCGGGGTTCTTGAGTCCCAGAGAAGCGGTCAGTGAAAGATGCGGCACAAAGCGATAGCTGAATGTTCCGCGAATAAAGTAGATCTCCCGCCCCTGTTCCTGGTGATCATTGTCGTACAGTGTCAGATTGGAAAACCCGAACTTTTCTCCGAAGCGGATATCAAATGTGTGCAGGTAGCTAAAGGACCTTCCTCCGAGAAGTACTTCAGGGCTTAATTCAGCATGTTGAGCACTTCCATTCAGTGCGAATAAACAAAGGAATGCAACTCCTTTCCATCTCTTCATCATAACAAGTCATTTTTGTTACGACAAAGCTAGGGCGGCGGCTTCCGGAAAAACTTAAGCTATCTTAAGAAAGCTCTCCGGCGTGTTTTTTTCGCAGGTGACTCAGGAATTCGGGGGTCATTCCCAGGTAGGAAGCAACAATGTACTGAGGGATCCGCTGCTCGATATCCCGGTAATGCTTCAGAAAACTCCTGTAGCGATCAATGGCCTGTTGACTCATGCCATCGATGGTCCTTTCCTGAAGTGCCACATACGCATTCTGAATTTTCCTTCTGAAAAAATGCCCGAGCGCCGGAACGGTATAGTACAATTCTTCCAGTTCCTTTTTCGGGATCCGGACCACTGTGGTATCCTCCAGTGCCTGGACATACATCCGGGAAGGTTTTCCGGTAAGAAAGCCATACAGGTCGTTGATCCACCAGCCTTCAATCCCGATCTGAAGCGTATGCTCCTGTGCGTTCTCATCCATGTAATAGGTTCGCATCACGCCACTGGCAATGAAGTTCATGTAGTTGGATGGTTCTCCCGGTTGGATCAGGAACTGTTTCTTTTCGATCTGCCGGACAACGACAATAGCAGCCAATTGCTCCCTGTCTTCGGGCGACAATGGTTCATCCCTTTCGATGTGCTCCAGCAGTTGTTGGATTTCCGTGTTCATGCTCAATGATTGCGGGCAAGGTACTATATTTTGAGGAGACGGATAAGGCCCACCCTACAATAGTGTATAGCAAAACACCCGCTAATTAATTCACAAGGTTCGGATGAAAAATCCCGTAGATCCCGTCCGCAACTCCCTGGCGGATACTCAAAGCGACCTGATAAATAAAAAAGCCAATGATCAACACGAAGACGAGCAAGGCAAAGCGATAGATCATCCGTCGTTGCCGGTCCTGCTCCGCCTGTTTGGCTTTCCATTTTACCTCTTTGACACGGTCCATGTCCCGATCGTAATCCTTGCAATGATTGATAAAAGCCGGCTTCTTTCCGGTTAATCCGCAGACCACCCCTGATTCCGCGTGGAAGGAGCGGTTCTTACAGGTGCCACATATATCTATGGTAGAACTCACCGACGAGACAATTGCTGTTCCGAATAAAAATACAGCTTTTCGACCCGATATGAAAACAACCCCGGTTAGCGATTCCGCGTCATTTATTGTAAACTTGCACACAAAGCACAATCGCATGAAACAATCCATTCTCTTCCTTTTTGCCGTACTCACCGTCAGCTTCACCTATGCCCAGGAAATCCAGTGGATGAAGATCGAACAGGCGCAGACCCTGAGCCAGCAGGATTCGAAATTCATCATCATGGACGTGTATACGCCCTGGTGCGGACCATGTAAATACATGGAGCAGATGACCTTTTCCGATGAAAGCGTGATCAGCTATGTAAACGAGCATTTTCATGCGGTGAAGTTCAACGGGGAAGGACCGGACGATGCTACGCTGAACGGAGTGGTTTACAAGAACGAACAATACGATCCGGCGCGTGGCAACGGGCGCAATTTCATGCACGACCTGACCAAACACCTCCAGGTGGCCGGCTATCCGACCGTGGTTGTCTTCAACGACAAAGGCGAAAAGATCAATGCTTTTGTCGGGTTTAAAACGCCGGAAGTCATGCTTTCCCTCCTGAAACAAGTGGTGGAAGGAGAATAAAATTACCCTGCATCAATCATTCAACAATACATGGCAAAAATTACCCTCAAAGGAAATGAGATCAACACCAGCGGCACCCTGCCCGTTGCCGGAGATCAGGCAAAGGATTTCAAACTGATCGCTGCAGACCTTTCCGTGAAAACCCTGAACGACTTCAAAGGAAAGACGCTGATCATGAATATTTTTCCAAGTGTGGACACCGGTACCTGTGCCGCATCAGTGCGTAACTTCAACAAGACAGCCGCCGATCTCGAAAACACACTCGTGCTATGCATTTCCCGCGACCTTCCCTTTGCACAGAAGCGCTTTTGCGGTGCGGAGGGCATTGAAAATGTGGTGATGCTTTCCGACTTTAACACCGGACAGTTTGGTAAGGATTACGGACTGGAGATCCTGAACGGTCCCCTGGCCGGACTTCATTCGCGCTGTGTGGTCATCGTTGATCCGGAAGGGACCGTCACTTATTCGGAGCAGGTTCCCGACATCGTAAACGAACCGGATTACGAAAAGGCGCTTGCGAGTTTGTAACAACTCTTCTTCTGCCGTTAGATCGACGAAGTGTGCAACAAAGCGCAGCGTTCGCATAAAGCCGCAGTTGAAGTTCAGCAATAAATGGCAAGGCCCGAAGCATTGAATCAAGGTTTTGGGCTTCTATATTTCGAAAGAAAATTTCTTCGTCGCACAAATCCCCCTCTTGCTTTGAAGTTGCTTTGGACAAAGTGTTGAGAAAATCGTTTCCATAGAAGGTGCTTTCTGAGTCGAAAGCACTGAGAGGTTGACACAACCATGTGCCAGCATTTTTTAACTGCAATACGTGTATCAGGTTCACTTGCACAAGTAAATGAATTCGTGTAATTTGCTTACAACAAAACCATTATCATGCGCATTTCCCTTACTCTACTGCTACTTTGCGTGCTAGTCGGCCAGACAGTTTTCGGGCTGGATTCCCGATCATTGCGCCCGGCTTACGATCACCTGTATGAGATCAACCGCGAATGGACACACCACCGCAATGCGAGTCCGGAGGAACTGGTTTCCTTTCCCACCGACCGCGAACGCATCACCTATCACCTGAAACTGGTCGTTGCAACGTTGCGCCGGGAAATTCCGGAAGGCGTCGAAGGCAATGCCCTGAAGAACCGCATGCACCTCCTCGACGAACTGGAGACATACGCTGAACAAGGGATCTTCCCCTCCAATCTTTACCACAAGGAACGCACCCCCTATTTCATTGACGATTTCGGTGTGCACTGCGCTGTGGGCTACCTGATCATGCGCTCCGGACATGGGGATCTTTCGAACCGTATCCGCGACGAACACAACTATGACTACCTGCACGACATCCGCACTCCCGGCGTTGGAGAATGGGCTGCCGAACACGGCTTCGTTTTCGGGGAGCTGGCATGGATTCAGCCGGGTTATATGTCGCAACAGGCTTACACACAAGTAGGCGGCGGTACTGATTCCACCGTGACAGCAATGTGTCGCGACGACCTCAACGGACGCATCATTTTTGCCGGTGATTTCGCCGAAATTGACGGTTCCATTCCTTGCAACGGCATCGGCTATTACAAAGACGGGCAGATGTATTGCATGGGTAACGGACTTGACGGTGTCATCAACGATATTTATGTCGCGCAGGGAACCGTATATGTTTCCGGATTGCTGAACGACGCAGGGACAATGTACTCGATCGCCTCGTTCAACGGAACCCAATGGAGCTATGAGAACATCCCCGGACGTGAGGGCATGGAAGCTATCCGGGGGATCAACGGCTCGACAAATTTCGCCCGCGAGATCATTCTGAAAAACGACCAGGGAAATAACGAACATGAGATCTGGCGCCAGATCGGAAGCGGCGCCTGGGAATTGCAGGCCACCGTTCCGGGACCGGTTCTGGGTATGGCTATCAGCGAAACACAAATTGCCTACGGCGGTCATTTCGATCAGTTCACCGCTCATCTTCCGGGAGGTGATCAAACCATTACTTCAAAAAATGCCTGCCTGCGTGACCTTGCCGGCAACAATTGGATTCCGTTGACAGGACAAGTGGCCGATACCGTGCTCGTGGTACGGAAAGTGGGCAGCGAATTCATCTTCGGAGGGATCGCCAAATTCATCGACCAGTGGTCACCCTGCAATGCCATGAGTGCGATTCATGCCGATAGTCTTGCGGCGCTTTATGGAACAATCAATCTTCGTTACGACCACTACACGGATTCGCTGGTGATCGTGCGCGACATTGCCGAGGTCGGAACCACTTCCTTCGCCTTCTGCGGGGAATTCACGACCGGTTTTATGTACTTCGGCTCCAATGTGGACCTTGGTGATTTCTCAGATTTTCATACCAATGCAGGGTTGGGTTATCCTTACCTCACGCTGTCCAACTTCATGGGTGCCGGTAACGGCATGGGTGAGTTCGGCACCAGCCCGATCATGGATGTGGAAGTATTCGACGACCGCCTGTACATTGGTGGTTTGTTCACCTATTCGTTCAACAGTCCGTCGCAAAACCTGGCCACCGTAGATTTCTCTGTTGGCCTTGAAAGCCAGGAACTTCCTGAATTCACTGTGTATCCGAACCCGGCAGATGAGGTGGTCTCGGTGAAAGCGGATCAGGCCATCGGGCAGCTTTCTATTCTCGATATGCACGGTCGTCCTGTGCTGGAACAAGCGGAAGGAAACAGCCTCGACATTTCGACCCTAAGCGGCGGCAATTACCTGCTCAAAGTGGTGTTCAGTAATGGGCGCATTGCCCACCGAAAACTGATGGTCCGATAGGATCTTTTTCGAAACAAATAAAAAAACGGGCACCGATTGGTGCCCGTTTTCATTTCGTATCGTTGACTTATTTCGCCACGGCTCCCACCAGGGAACAACGGTTCAGCTTCTCATCCATGAAAAAGCATCCGTCCATCTTTCCGGTAAACACGATCTCCTGTCCCACCGCTACTTTTTCTTTTGTGGATTCCTTCGTTCCTCCGTTGTCCGCAAACATGAAATCAGCAGAAAGCGGTAAATCGTTCAATCCTGTTCCGAATTTAGCCACCACTTTATCGTCCCATGTGGCAGGTGCACGCACCTCACCTTTCAATGTGATCTCTGTGTTCATCGGGTATTTCTCCATGAATTTATCGTAACCGAGTTCATTGGCTTCCTTGATAAATTCATCGGTAGTCATCACAGCCGCTTCGGCCTCACCTCCGTCCCCTTCTGCATCCGTTGTTCCTCCGCTACAACCTGTAAGAAGTGCAAAAGAAAGTCCGGTGAAAAGAAGCAGTGCAGGTGCAAAAAATCGTCGCATAATATGTTATTTGTTTAGTGTTTGTCTTCAAGATTAAGAATTCCTGCATGGAATTCAAAGGGGATTTCGCGGTTTATGGTCAGGAGACACCCACCTCACTTCGGCGTGGTCCAGA
>JBNKYR010000242.1:0-5768 GCA_050300995.1 Crocinitomicaceae bacterium
ATCTCGGGAGCAGTTCCTGCGGTAGAAGAAGCATGTAAGCAATTGACGGAGGCTGGCGCGCGCCGAGCTCTGATCTTACCTGTTGGTGGAGCTTTCCACTCGCCTTTGATGGAGCCTGCACGCGAAGAACTGGCAGCTGCAATTGAAGCAACAATGTTCAATGTGCCTGCGTGTCCGGTATACCAAAACGTAACGGCAAGTGCCGTGTCTGATCCGGCAGAGATCAAGAAAAACCTGGTAGCTCAGTTAACTGCTCCTGTACGATGGACCCAGACCATGAAAGCGATGATTGCAGACGGTGCTACCGAGGTAATCGAAGTAGGTCCCGGAAATGTATTGCAGGGACTTTTCAAGAAAGTAGATCGTGCATTCCCTTGTTCCAGCGCTTCACTGGATTAAGGTTGAATCCCCATAATCTTCGAAACTCCCGGAATGTCTTCGGGAGTTTTTTTGTGCTCTTTTATGGAATTTATTTCCAATTGACATCTCAACTTCAAACAATCTAAAAACAGTGTTATGAAAAAGTTGGGAATTATGGTCGCGTTGCTTTGGGCGGGACAACTGTTCGGGCAGGGAGCTCTGGGAGATATCGTTGGGGAAATCAAGGATAAGAAATCAGGAGATCCGGTATGGGGAGCCGAAGTATTTACCGAATCAAACGGAAGTAAATTGCAGACACGAACGGATTTTGACGGACGTTTTCGCATCAGTGCAGTAGAGCCAGGATTGCGTTTCGTGACAATCGTGTATAAGGGAGACACGTTAAGAAACCTGCAGGCAACGGTTCCAATGGATGGGTATGCGAATCTAGGGTTGATCAATTTTTCGAGTGAAGTACTGACCTTTGAAGCGATGGATGCATCGGCTAAGGATGGTCGAATGAAACTGGAGTATGGTTCGCTTCCTGTCAAGGAAATTTCATCGGAGGACATTGCGAAATCACCGGCAAAGTTCAGCGTCAAGGAGATGATCACTTCGGTCTCTACCGATGTGCGAATGACAGAAGATGGAGAGTTGGTATTCCGCGGTGCGCGTAAGGGCGATATGTTGTACCTGGTTGATGGAGTGAAAACGTCAGATATCGGCCAGATGCCAAGCGCAGGTATTGGCAGGATGCAGATCTATAGCGGAGGTTTACCGGCAAAATACGGCGATACACTCGGAGGTGTGGTCGTGATGGAAACGAAGGGTTACTTTGACCTCTACAACGCCTGGAGGGCAGAAGAGATCCGTAACGGGAATTAAGAAAAAGGGACGCCAAAGTGTCCCTTTCTTTTTTTATTCGATCGATTTCAGGAACTGTTTCAGTTCCTGTTCGTTTTCTTTTCGCAGAATCATCAGGCGGTTTTCGGATTGGATCACAATGTAATCTTCCAAACCATCAATGATGGCCACATTTCCATCCGGAATATTCACAATGCAGTTTTTCGTATGGAACAAATGGCTTTGTTTGCCCTGTACTGAGTTGCCCAGCTCGTCTTTGGTGAGGTGTGTGTCCAGACTGCCCCAGGTGCCCAGGTCGGACCAGTCGAAGCTCGCAACCACCACGTCAATTGTTCGGGCATGTTCCATGATCGCATAATCAACGGAGATATCTTCACAGGCGCGGAAAGCCTTATTCACGTGGTCTTGTTCTCCCGAAGTATTGTAGGCCGAAAGATCGCCGGCAAACAAGGCAAACAAAGCGGGTTGAAATTCTTTCAAAGCATCCAGTACGGTAGATGCTTTCCAGATGAAGATTCCGGAGTTCCAGAAGAAGTTTCCTGCTTCCACAAACGCTTTTGCTGTTTCCAGATCTGGCTTTTCGCGGAATTGTTTCACTGCCAGTGTTGCTTCCGATTGGATATCTGCATTGGCATCTACCTCAATATATCCGTATCCCGTATCGGGTCGTGTCGGTTGGATACCAACCGTGGCAATTCTTCCCTGTTCAGCTGATGCAAGTGCTTTACTGATCGTTGAAGCAAAATTATTCTCCTGAAGGATCAGGTGATCCGCCGGAGCAACGATAAGATTGGCTTTCGGATTCAGACTGTAGAGTTTTGCAGCCGCATAGGCGATGCAGGGAGCAGTATTCTTTCGTTCCGGCTCGGTGAGCACTTGTTCGGGAGAAAGATCAGGCAATTGTTCCAGTACAAGATCCTTGTAAGACGCGTTTGTCAGAATGTACACATTCGAGGCAGGTGAAACGTGAAGCAAGCGCTCGTAGGTCATCTGCAAAAATGATTTTCCTGTGCCTAAAATGTCCAGAAATTGTTTCGGTCTTTCAGGGACCGACATCGGCCAGAATCGACTTCCGATTCCACCGGCCATAATAATGCTGTAATTATTCTCCATGCCTGATTTCAGTAACCCGCGCCAACGCACTCACCAGGTATTGTTTTTGCGATTGGGTATCGGTGCAGAGGTAGCGGGTTCGTCTTAATTTTCCTTTAATGAACGTCTTTCCGTTCAGCGTAAAAGTACTGTTTTTCTCTAATGACTCGAGGGTTTTCAAATCATCCTTTTCTCCGTCGTAACGCAGCAGAACACGGTGCAATTTGTGGTCCGAACAGGATGCCGCTTTTACGCGGATCAGGGAGTTCGTGAGTGCTTTTTCAATGTCGTCGGGAAGGTGTCCGGTATTGATCACTGGCAACAATAATTTGCGGTAAGCATTTTTCCATTCCTCTCCGTGAGGAGCGGCCCTTCTTCCGTATTGTTCGTAGGTGATCAGATGTGCAAATTCATGCAGCGTGGTAATGAGAAATGAATAGGGATTCAGATCGCCGTTAACGGTGATCTGGTGTTTTTCTCCCCTGAGTCCGGCACGGAAGTCTCCAAGTTTGGTTTTTCGCGGTTTTACGATCCTGAAAATGACACGATGTGTGAGCAAGAGTTCGACCACTCCTCCTACAAATTCGGAAGGCATATACTTCGTGAGTACTTTGTGATATTGGGCAGCGCGTGTTGACACTTGCGCTTAAAATTAGGGATTTAACTTTTTCGCACTTCTGAAATCCTGGGGTTTTAATTGTCATGAAAGAAAATACGGTTAACTTTACGATAGTGATCAGCATTTTAAGAAATATCGGGCGTTACATGCAGATGCTGTGGATCGTGTTTTCCAAGCCTGAGAAGTGGGGCGTGTTCAGAAGACGCTTATTTGATGAGATCCAACAGATTGGGATTAATTCTATTCCGATTGTAGCGCTGATGTCGGTTTTTATGGGTGCGGTAATCGCGTTGCAAACGGCGTCCAATATGGACTCTCCACTGCTGCCTGAATATACGATTGGTTACATCACGCGTTCATCGACGATCCTCGAATTCTCGCCAACAATTATCTCTTTGATCCTTGCCGGAAAGGTAGGATCGAATGTGGCTTCGGAGATCGGTACGATGAAGATCACTGAGCAGATCGATGCTCTGGATATTATGGGGGTGAATAGTCTCACTTACCTGGTGCTTCCGAAGATTCTGGGAGCCGTGATGTTTTTCCCGGTACTCATCATCTTTTCCATGGGACTGAGCCTGATCGGAGGGTGGATTGCAGTTGTGTTTTCAGGACTTGCTTCTACCGAAACATATGTGCTAGGGATTCGTTCCTTTTTTGAGATCAGTAATGTGGTCTATGCACTTGTGAAGACTGTTGTTTTTGCCTTCTTTATCGTCTCCATTGCATCCTTTTACGGTTATTATTCCCGGGGAAGTGCGCTGGATGTAGGTAGATCAGCTACGCATGCCGTGGTAAGCAGTAGTATTGTGATCCTCATTGCGAACTTCTTCCTTACACAAATGATCCTCTTATGATTGAAGTGCTGGATGTCAATAAGTCATTTGGGGAGAATCACGTATTACACGATGTCTCTGCAAGTTTTGCGAAAGGGAAGGTGAATCTGATCATCGGGCAGTCCGGATCGGGGAAATCAGTCCTGACAAAATGTATTGTAGGACTGCACGAACCGGATACCGGGGCGATACATTACGACGGAAGGAACTTTACGGGGATGGACCGTAGAGAAAAGAAGTCGATTCGTCAGGAGATCGGGATGCTTTTTCAGGGATCGGCTTTGTTTGACTCCATGACAGTTGAGGAGAACATTATGTTCCCGTTGACGATGTTCACAAAAAAAACGAAGAAGGAAAAACTTGATCGCGTTAACTTTTGTCTGGAACGTGTAAACCTGGAGGGGCGAAACAAACTGTATCCGGCGGAATGTTCCGGAGGGATGCAGAAGAGGATCGCCATTGCACGTGCAATTTCAATGAACCCGCGGTATCTGTTTTGTGATGAGCCGAACTCAGGACTTGATCCGAAAACAGCGATCGTTATCGATAACCTGATTCGAGAGATCACCTACGAATACGAGATCACTACTGTTGTGATTACCCATGACATGAACTCTGTGATCGAGATCGGGGATTCGGTCATGTTCATCTACGAGGGGAAAGCCTGGTGGCAGGGGGATCGAAAGTCTATCCTGACCACGGACAACAAAGAGGTGGTTGACTTTGTATATGCTTCGGACTTTATGAAAGAGATCCGGGCAACGATGCAGGAAAAAATGAAGTAATCAATCTTCCTGGGCCCGGTCAATCAGACGCGGATCAATATTCTTGGAAGGATTCACCCCCAGCTTTTTCAGATTTTCAACACGGCGCGTCAGGTTGCCACTGCCTTCCGTAAGTTTATTCATGGCCTCACCGTACGTCTTGCTGGCTGTGTCCATTTGATGGCCAAGCTTGATCAGATCTTCACTGAATCCCACGAATTTATCGTACAGGTTGGCCGCTTGCCGCGCAATTTCTTCAGCGTTTTTGTTTTGCAGATCCTGTTTCCAGATGTAGGAAATCGTGCGAAGCGTTGCGAGTAGAGTAGAAGTCGAGACCAGCACAATGTTCTTGTCGAGTGCTTTTTCAAAAAGGGATTGATCTTCCTTCAGAGCAAGCGTTAAGGCCGGCTCATTGGCAATGAACATCAGGACGTAATCAGGAGCGTTGCTGCCATGGAGTTTCTGATAATCCTTACTGCCGAGTAGTTTAATGTGCCCGAGTACACTGTCCAGGTGCTGACGGAGGTAGGCTTTTCGCTCATCTTCATCTTCGGCATCATGATAATTGCTGTACGCGGTAAGAGATACTTTGGAATCCAGGATCAGGTGTTTGCCATCCGGTAGATTGATGATGTAATCCAGTCGTTGATTGCCGCCATCCTCCGATTTCAGGTTGGTTTCTTTCGTGTAGTGAATGCCCTTTTGCAACCCTGCTTTTTCAAGGATGGATTCCAGGTGCATTTCTCCCCAGTTCCCCTGTGTTTTCGAATCGCCACGAAGTGCCTGTGTGAGGCTTCGCGTTTCCTGGGTGATCTCACTATTCAACTTACGAAGCATTTCAAGTTGCGTTTCAAGTGCTGAAGAGCGTTCCACGTTTTTTTCGTTTGTTTCTTCCACTTTTTTCTGGAATTCACCGATACGCTCTTTCAGAGGGGTGAGCAGGGTGTCGAGATTCTTTTGATTCTGCTCCGTAAATTTCGAGCTCTTTTCGTCGAGGATCTTACTGGCGACCAATTCAAAGTCGCGTGTGAATTTCTCCTGAAGTTGTTCAAGTTCTTTTTGCTGATGTTCCAGTTTTTCAAGCAGGGCGTCGTGCTTCCCTTTCCATTCGGTGGCATTGCGCAATTCCGCCTGGTGATTCTCGCGGAGTGTTTGCAACTCTTCACGTTGAGATCCGAGTTCTTGTTCCAGTCTCTGGCGTGTTGCCGTTTGCGCGGCCAGTTCGATTTGCTG
>JBNKYR010000243.1:0-5759 GCA_050300995.1 Crocinitomicaceae bacterium
AGTAAACCCACAAGCATTGCAATCCAGGGCAGCCAGCGTTCGTTTTTCAGGAGGTTCATTTCTTGTGGGACTTTGGAATCCTTTGGAAAGATACATATCCTGAGTGAGGCTTTATATATGGAATTGCATTTGGCCTGACAAAAGATTATTTTAGGAAGGTCATGCTTAAACGAACATTGGTCATACAGGGAGGTGGATTCAGAACTGCGTTCAGTGCCGGGGTGCTCGACGCTTTTTTGATGCGTTCGTACAATCCTTTTGATTCTTATGTGGCGGTTTCCGGTGGTTCCATTGCGCTTTCGTATTATCTGGGCGGACAGTATCGCCGCTGTGTGGAGGCAATGTGTTTGCTTGCGGAAGACAAACATTTTATGAGCTGGAACCGGCTTATCTCTTCCCAGGGAGTGATGGATGTTGATTATTTCCGCCATGTTGCAGAGGAAAAAGTACCATTTGATATGGAGACCGCGTTGGTCACCATGGAGGAGAAAGAGTTGGCTTTTGTATTGACAAATCGTGAGACCGGAGAACCACATTATTACCATCCGTCAGGGAAAACATGGATCGATGCTGTTATTGCCACCTGTACCATGCCATTTGTGACCAAAGGAAAACATCAATTGCACGGTGAAGAATATTTCGATGGCGGATGGAGCGATCCCTTACCTGTGGAGTGGGCCTGGAGCAAAGGAGCAAATGAAATTGTACTGATCCGTACCACGCCGGCGGAAATGAAAGTTTCGCAGAGCTGGCCGGATTATTTTGCATCGTTTGTATTCCGCACGAACGATCGTTTGAGAAGTTGTTTTGAAGAAAATCACCTGCGCTACAACGCCGCAATCGACTTTATGGCGGCCCCTCCCGATGGCTTGAAGATTACGCAAATTGCCCCTGATTTCCCGCTACAGACGGGCACTTACTCCAATAACGTAAAGTTGATCACTGCGGATTATCGTCACGGTCTTGAAGCTGGACTCAACTTTCTCTGGAAATTTGGTAAATGATTTTTTGACAGTATCAACCTTTTTGTGTTAAGATTCGTTCAATAGAATGTGAGCACAGTATTTTGTGTCTTCAAATTCAATTTATTAACTTTACGCTTCTTAAAATTAAAATGCATTATGAAAAAGATCTACTTATCTATGTTCATGTCCGCAATTATGTTTGGAGCTGGCGCTCAGGAGTACCGCCAGTTGGTAAACAAGTATGACGGAAATGTTCATACAAGCAACAGCAAGCCAACTCAACAAAATGTGAACCTTGAGAAGGCAGCAGTTATCTGGTCGGATGATTTCTCTACTCCGTCAAACTGGACAATGACAAACACAAGTGCTCCAATCAGCTGGGATTGGACAATTACTACTACGCAGAGCGACATTCCTAACGCTGCTCCAAGTTTGCAGCCTTTCGCAAGTTCTACTGCAAACAACGGTT
The DNA here is from genome assembly GCA_050300995.1 of Crocinitomicaceae bacterium. GTDB lineage: Bacteria > Bacteroidota > Bacteroidia > Flavobacteriales_D > Crocinitomicaceae > UBA4466. Next base: position 1,435 of record JBNKYR010000243.1, read on the forward strand.
TTGCTTTGATCAACTCTGATGGTCAGCCAGGAAATGCTGACGGTGACGGTGCGATTGTTGCAGAAATTACCAATTCTACACCAATCGACCTTTCCCTCTATCCGAACGTAATTCTTCGTTATCAGCACAGCTACCGTTGGTGGCATGATACACGAGGTGTTCGTGTATCAGGAAACGGTGGTGCTACATGGACTGATTTTGAGGTAACCGATGTAAACGGATATCCAAACGATCAGAACTCTGAAAACCCGGTTTACGAAGTAATCAACATTTCTTCTGTAGCTGGTGGTTCTAACAACGTTTTGATCCAGTTCTACTACAACGACAACGATTACTGGGCATGGTACTGGGTAGTTGACGACGTAGAGATTCTTGAGCAGCCAAACAACGACATCCAGGTTTTGGGTGCATGGTTCGCAGGATCAAACAACGGTGGTGTTGAGTACGGACGTACTCCAACAAACCATTTGGATGCAAGCTTTGCTGTTGGTACTGAAGTATTCAACTTCGGTGTAAACGATCAGACAAACATTTTGACAGATGCTGATTACACTTCTTTCACTTACAACAGTGGTGTTGCTTCTATCCTTGCTAACGATACAGCTTTCATTGAAACTACAGAAACTCCATCATTGTCTGTTGGCCTTTATCAGGGTGTTCACACTGCAGTTTCTGACCTTGAAACAGGCGGAGCTGAATTCGGTAACAACATGTACGAGCGTAACTTTGAAGTAACAACCGACGTTTATTCACTCGACGGTATCGGAATTTACCCAACTTCTACTGCTGATTACTCAGTGATCGGTACAAGTTCTTTCGTTGATTCTGATGACGGAATGGTAGTAGCTGGTCTCTACAACATCAAGCAGTCTGATATGGTTTCTGGTATCCGTGTAATGTTGGATCCTGCAACAACTGCTGGTGGTGACATCTACGGAAGCATCCTTGATACTGCTGATTTCTGGCAGAGCACGATGACTGCGTTGTATACTACAACTCCTGGTCAGGTAACTGCTACTGACATTACAAACGGATACATCGACCTGTGGTTCCCAAGTGTGATCACTTTGGCTCCTGGAGCATACTATGCAGGTGTTGAATTGTACAGTAACGCTGGTGCAAACCCAATCGTTATCATCGACGACCAGACAGTTCCACAACCATTTGATGCATCTGCAATCTACATTTCAGGTGACCAGTCTTATACAAACGGTACTGCAATCGGTATCCGTATGTTGATGGGTAACGGATGGGGTGTTGGTCTGGATGAAGAAACACTTTCAGGTATTTCTATCTACCCGAACCCATCTACAGGTTTGGTTAACGTTTCCAACGATGAGAACATGACCAATACAATCACTGTTCGTGACTTGAACGGACGTCTTGTATTGACTCAAACTACTTCTATGGCTGCAACACTTGATTTGACAGGTGTTGAGACAGGAGTTTACACTGTAACAGTTGAAAACGAAGCTGGTCAGGTAACTGATCGCGTTGTGATCAAGTAAGAATCTTTTCTTAGATAAGAAAAAGGGGGTGGGTTATTCCATCCCCTTTTTTTGTCTCTGCGATTATTCGCATGCTCATTAAGTAATTCGTAATTTTACACCCATCGTAAGAAACACCTCGATTATGTACAGATATGCTTTGATTTCATTGATTGCCCTGTGTTCAACAGCGGTTCTTGCCAACGTAGCAGATGGTAGTCCTGCAAGGTCGAGTAGCAAGACAGGGTATGGAGATAAACCTTCAACAGGTACGGTAAAGTCAGCGCAGATCTGGTCCAGTACATTTGCGAATGCTTCGGATTGGACATTGGGACATGATGCCGCAGCTTGCTCGCTGGATTGGGTGATTGGTACGACGGTTTGTGGAGGTTCATTTCCTATTCCGACGATTGAATCCACTTCGGCAAGTGATGGTTGGGCAATGATCGATTCCGATCTGTACGGTGAGACCAATGGAGGAGGAGAAGTAGAAGATAGCTGGATGGACATGAGCAATCCGGTGGATCTGACCGCCTTTCCGAATGTGGTTGTGGAGTTTGAAACACTGTACCGGCGCTTCAATTCCGAACGTCCGTACCTCGTGGTAGGTTTTGGAGATGGAACAGGTCTGTCAAGTGTGGTTTGGCCGGACCTTGATCCTCAGACGGACATCTCGGCGATGCCCAATGTATTTGAAGTATTCCCCGGAATGGCCGACGGAGAAGAGTCAGAGAACCCGATGCTTGTGCGCATCAATATCAGTCAGGCTTTGGCTGGTGCATCAGCGCTTGAGCTGCAGAATGTTTACGTGCGTCTTCATTGGACCGGTACCTGGGGGTATGCCTGGTTTGTAGATGATTTCCGGATTGCTGAACAGGCCGACGATGATATTGAATTGGCAGAAACATGGTTTACCGGGGTGAACAATGCAGGAATTCAGTATGGACGGATTCCTTCTGATCAGTTGGACAACCTTTGGACGGCAGGTGCATCCGTATACAATGCCGGTGCACTTGATCAGACAAACCTGGTATTCGATGCGGATTACACGGTATTTTCAGTTTCCGGTACTGATCCGTCACTGTTGAGTGAATCAAGTATTGTTTTTGAGGGATCTGTGAGTAATGCACTCAGTGTTGGTACTTATACGGGAATGTATTCGGTCAAATCCGATGCAGATACGTTGAACGGTTTGGAGTACGGGGATAATACACGTCAGCGAACATTTGAAGTAACCGGTGGGTCGCAGGTGGTTTATTCCATGGATGCAATCGGATTGCACCTTCCTGCAGATGAAAAACTCGGTGCTTTCGGGACAACTTCGTTCATTTCCAATGAAAGTTCTTTGGCTGATGGTGTGATCCTCGCGAACCGCTATCCGATCCGAACTCAAACGCAATTGTCGGGATTCCGTGTACTATTGGCAAGCGGAAGCATGGTTGGTGGTACGGTACTGGCTTCGATCAAGGATACGGCAACTTTCTGGGATGGTGACATGACTTCGATCTACACAGGGGTACCGGCGTATATTTCTGCGACGGATCTGAGTAACGGGTACATTGATGTTTTCTTTGACGGTCCGGTAACATTGGATACTGGTGTTTACTACGCCGCAGTGCAGTTATATAGTAATGGAAATGCTGCAGACGTCATTGTTGTGGATGACAGAACACTGTCGCAACCGGACAGCGCATCCATGGTTTTTGTTCCCGGTGGAATTTTGCATACAACAGGTACGGCCTTCGGAATCCGGATGTTGATGGGAAGCGATTGGGAGGCAGGTCTTGCTGAAAACACACTCAACGGTGTGAGAATTTACCCGAACCCATCGGAAGGTCTGGTAACTGTAAGCAATGACCAACAACAGGAAAATACGATTGTCGTCAGTGACATGGCTGGTCGTGTAGTTTTAACGACCACATCGCTGACAGAAACCACTCTTGACCTATCCTCGGTGGGAACAGGAGTGTACGTTGTTACGGTCAGCAATACCAGTGGTTCATTGGTGGAGCGAATCGTCATCAGATAAGCCGAAGCAATTCTCAAGCGAACTATTTTACAAAGGAGAGTGGATACGTCCATGGTTTTGTAATGTGCAAGCTTTGATTATTTTTGCCCAAAATTCTAACGCATGAAAGCATACGTATTTCCCGGTCAGGGAGCACAGTTTTCAGGAATGGGAAAAGACCTCTACGACCGTTCCGAAACAGCGAAACAGCGATTTCAGCAAGCCAACGATATTCTCGGGTTTGAGATTACCCGCATCATGTTCGAAGGAACGGATGAAGAACTGAAACAAACCAAAGTAACGCAACCGGCAATTTTCCTGCACTCAACTATTTTGGCGGAGTGTCTGGGAGATCGTTTCCAGCCGGATATGGTCGCAGGTCATTCACTTGGTGAACTTTCATCATTGGTTGCGAACGGGACATTGAATTTCGAGGATGGGTTGCGTTTGGTCTCAGCACGAGCCTTGGCAATGCAGGCGGCCTGTGAACGTGAGCCATCGACTATGGCGGCTATTCTCGGACTCGAGGACAATGTAGTGGAGGAAGTTTGCGGCAATGTAGATGGAGTGGTCGTTGCAGCGAATTACAATTGTCCCGGACAGTTGGTGATCTCAGGGGCAATTCCTGCTGTTGAAAAAGCATGTGAATTATTAACCGAGGCTGGTGCACGTCGTGCAATGATATTACAGGTTGGTGGAGCTTTCCATTCACCTTTAATGGAACCTGCAAGAGAAGAACTTGCTGCAGCAATAGAATCTACAACATTTAATAAGCCGATCTGTCCGATCTATCAAAACGTAACGGCATCTGCAGTTTCTGACCCGGATGA
>JBNKYR010000244.1:0-5736 GCA_050300995.1 Crocinitomicaceae bacterium
GCAACATTTGCAAGAAGTGACAGAGCGTTATATCGATAAGCCTTACGATATAAATTTTGGATGGTCTGATGAATCCATTTATTGCTCGGAACTGGTATGGAAAGTCTACAAAGATCTATACGACCTCGAACTATGTGTCCCGCGGACTTTTAATGATTATGAGTTATCCTCTGAAATCGTTCAGAAGAAAATTGAAGAGAACTATGAAAACGGGCTTCCGTTAGACGAAAAAGTCGTTGCCCCATCTGATCTTTTTGATTCAAAACTGTTACGAACTGTTCAACACAAGTAACACTTATACTCGCCCTAAAGCCACAAAACTCTCTCGCGGATGCTTCTGCCTTACAAGCAGGGGGTCACTGGTTCGAATCCAGTAGTTCCCACTTCATAAAAGCACTGTCCGATGGATGGTGCTTTTTTCGTTTATGGGCATCCAAATTACTTCGGCCTGGACACCTCACAAATAAAAGAGCTTGTTAACCAGAGCCACCGGATAATTTCAGAACCAGTAAAGAAGAAGCAAATAATCGGGAGCAACATGAATTCTCACCAGACAAGTGATTTCATCATTTAACCGGTCACGAAATTTAACTTTGATATATTGCTCTTAGATTTATTAGCGACAACCATTTGTACTTACATGTTTCAACGAAAGAAAAAACTACGAGCCAGGCTTGATCAGGAATTCGGCTCGATTAAATCAGAACATTTTGATTTTTCTTTGATCGAGCGGTATCACAACGAAAACAGTGGCGCCACCTGTTTTCAGCATTTATCCGATCAAACCTGTGAAGACCTTGATTTCGATTTGTTCTTCAGTGTAGTGGACAGAACAACTTCGAAAATAGGTCAGCAATTCCTGTATGATGCCCTTCGAAGGATTCAAAAAGACAAGTCATTCAAGGATCAGGAAGAAGTAATCGAATATTTGCGCACGCATCCAAAGGATCGGTTGGAAATCCAAATGACCCTCCATCAACTGAACTCCAAAAACGCCTATTACCTGCAAAATTTATTTCAGGGAGACCACATCACTGTTCCGAAATGGTTTTACATCGTTCCGGTTCTGTCTTTGACCGCCTTGTTTTCCATTGGAATGACTTTTTTCAATCCCTACTACTTCCTGCTACTCCTGGGATTATTCCCTGTTCACGTGGTGATTCACTACATGAACAAAAGGAAGGTGAACCTTTATGTTCGTTCCATTCCTCAATTGCTTGTACTCAATTCGGTTGCTAAAAAACTGTCGAAATTCGATTTTCTGAAAACATACAGTGCTCATAGGCAATCCTCTATCAAGATCATCAACCAGATAAAACGCAGAATGTCGCTGTTCAAGCTCGAACAGAAAGTGGATAGCGATTTGGAAGTCATCTACTGGTTCCTGATGGAGGTTTTCAAAATCACCTTTTTGCTTGAGCCCATACTTCTGTTCAGCGTTGTCGAAAAACTAAAAACGAGAAAAAAGGAAATTGACGAGGTATTCCGGTTTGTCGGAGAAATAGATACTCTGGTTTCAATTCTTGCATTGAGGGAAGGTCTGGACTATTATTGTATGCCAACTATTTCCGAACAAATCCGAACGATTGAAACGGAAGATATGATACACCCTCTGGTCGTCAATTGCGTTCCGAATTCATTTCGGAATACGAAAAATTCCTTCCTGCTTACCGGGTCAAACATGGCTGGTAAAACTACATTTATCCGCGCCCTGGGATTGAACATCATTTCCGGAAGTGTTTTAAATACCTGCTTTGCCCGATCGCTCTCATTCCCTCCGATCAAAGTGCATTCAGTTATTCGGATCTCGGACGATATTTCAACATCCAGCAGCTATTTCCTGAAAGAAGTCGCCTCCATAAAAGAAATCATCCTGGAAAGCCAAAAAGAGCACAACAATCTCTTGCTGTTGGATGAGCTTTTCAAAGGAACAAATACAATTGAACGCATTTCTTTGGCTAAATCGATCCTGAGTTACCTGAACCGGCCGAACAACTTTGTTTTCATTTCTACTCACGATCTCGAACTGACGTCAATGGTAAACGATGAATACGACCTGTTCTACTTTGGTGAATCGATCCACGAAAACGGGATTGTTCACGATTACAAGCTGCTGCCCGGAGTGGCGAAGTCGAGCAATGCCATCGCAATTCTAAAGATGAATGGCTACCCTGATTCAATCACCGATGAGGCTGAATCACTTGCTTCAACCTTCCTGAGATAAACCCAAACGCGCCTCACAAAAATTGTGAAGCGCGCCCGATGAACTAAAACTGTCCTGCGTTGCAATGACCAACCAATAACCTTTACTACAACGCATTTCAATCTACTAACTGCGACATTGGCCTTCAAACCAATACCGGGTCGAAAATATGTTTTACCGAATTAAAAATCTCCCTGATAATGGGACTTTGGGACGAAAGATCTGTGAATTTGGGACGAAATGATTTCCTCTACAAATGAATCTTCTCCATTACCTCCGCAAAAGTCTTTCCCACCTTCAACTCTTCGCCGTGTACAATCACTGAGCTTTTGCTCTTGGCTGTCACTTTGTCAATTCGAATTACGCAGGACCGACTGATCTGAAGGTATTCGAGCGGATCCGGAACAAGGTTAACAAAAGATGAGATCTTTTCCCGAACAACCAGTTTTCCGGATGTCGTGACAATCTCGATATAGTTGCGGTGAGCCATCACATAATATACGTCCGAGGAAACCACCTTAATTCGTTTGCCATCGGTTTCCACGACGAAGGAAGGATCTCGTTTCGTTAAGCGCTTCATTAGTTGCCGCAGGATTTCCCGGGTGATATCACGATTATAGCTCAGAATGCGGTACCTGAAAAACAGGTAAATCAACAAGCCCAGAATTAAAAGGATCGCTGTCTTGAACCACCAAAGCGTGTAAAACGGCGGGTGAATCGTAATGGGTATTCGGAGAATCTCACTTCCCCAAACGCCCTTGCTTCCGGTTTGCAAAACAAACACGTATTCACCCGGTGGCAGTGACTCGTATGTGAGCTCGCGAATATCGCTGACGTTCCATGAGTGTTCGAGTCCCTCCAAACGATATCGATATTCCAATTGTTCGCGGAAAGAAATGGCCAGAAAACGAATTCCGATTCTGTTTTCCCAATAGCCAAGGCCACTCAGATCCTCCCTTTTTGCCCCGTTCACTGTCAGGTCAATCAAGCGCAGAAAATACTTTTCATCTTTATTTTTCCGGTGAATGGCGCTCAACGGAAATGAAGAAAGCCCTCCACGTGTGCCTACCCATACCGTATCGTCAATCACCAGAACATCCGAGACATCATTATCCACCAGCCCGTCGCGTTCGGTGATTGTCTGCACACTGCATTTTCCTTTCTCATTAACAGTAACGCAATTCAAACCCACATTTGTACACACCCAGATCGTGGAATCATTTTGTACATAAACCTCCGTCACGAAATTACCGGTCAGACCATCTTCCTTGCTTACAGACCAGATCTTTCCGGGTGTGATAAACACAAGACCATTTCCCCGCGTACCTGCCACAGCGCCGTTCCCCCTGAACACATCCACGTCCGATACCCTGTAGTTCAGTTCCGGACTGACCACCTGCGTTTCTCTTTCTGTTTGCAGGTTAAAGCTGTACAACGCATCGTTTCTCGCAAACAAGACCTCCTTTCCCAAAAAACAGGCATCGTGAATACGTGAACCAAGTTCGAAAGTCTCGAATTTAGTATTCTCATCAGCTATGATCAGCTTTGCATTGGCAATCACGATCGGAGGCAGATCAGTCTCATCGGAAAAGTTTGTTGCAGTAGCGTCCTTTATTAATGGTCGGCCTTCCAAAGTAATCCCCATAGCAATAGGCCGGCTACCATCCTGAAACCGGATATCAGTCAGGTTATTTCCAAATGACCGCTTAAGCAGTCCGACACCCTCATAATAATGGCTCAGTGCTGATGACTTTCTTGTCGCACGATCCTTCAGTTGCATTTGACCGTCATACTCGTACGAATCCCCATTTATCAGGTCGACACGAAAGTGCTGACCATCCATTTTTGACAATTTGTTTACCCCGACATTTTCTCCCTGAAACCGGTAACGCAGATAATTGAGATCCGGAACATAGAATACTCCGTTTGTCAGTGTCGATACCCAAATACCATCTTCATGATCATGTGTCAGATGACTGATCGACAATCCTTCGAAATGTCTTGCAACCTCATTCCCCTCGAGATCATAGATGGAAACTCCATCATTCAGCCACCCCACCCAAAAATGTTTTTCATCAAATTTTCCGATCCCGATCGGATTCATTCCGGTGGACAGCGTCTTTACCTTACCTTTCCTCTTAATGAAAAGATGGCCCATGTTTTCGTAGTAGATGAAGTGATCTCCAACCTGGACAAAATCCACACGTGACAGATTCAGTTGCTGGCCCTGTAAGATGCAGTCGCATTCTTTTTCAGGAGGTGAGCCAGGACTAAATATGTTTCGATAGAAGAACAGTTCACCGTTCTTCATTTCCTTTGTCAACAAACGTGAATCGTAAGGCTTATATTCAGATTTGGGACCCACCAACATTGAAAGAACTTTCCCTTTGCCATCAATCGATACATAATTCCTTGCATCGTAAAAACTCAGATAAATAGTTCCATCCGAATCCCGATGAAAATCATTCGGAATCCATCCATCCGCCACTTTTGCAAGGATGTTGTTGTATTTGTATTCCCGGAATTGATAATCCGTTGTATTGAAATAAAACAACTGATTGTTGATCGTAGTACACCACACCTCACCGTTCTCCTGCGGAAAAAAACGAAACACCGTGGTACTTGTCAATCCTTCGGCTATTCCGAAATTTTTGAACGAATACCCATCGTAAACGCTGATCCCCCGATCTGTTGCAAACCATAACAAGCCATTTGCATCCTGGTAAATGTGATACACTTCATTGCTGACCAGACCATCGTGCGTACTGTAATTCCGGGAATTCACCTCCTGCGCAGTTGTGAACAGGCTCACAAAACACATCAGGAACGCCAGACTGATTCCCCGGAAAAAAAACATCTTATTGTGGTTGAAACTCATTCAATCAGATCATTGTAGCAGAACAAAACTCGCAATTATTCAAATTCAGCGGAAAAAGATCGGTATTTTCCCGGAGAAAACCACTCTGTCACCTAACGCATCCGGTCGTTAAAGGGCCTCCATTTTTTTTTTGACCTGCCAATGATTCAATTCAATTATGTGTATATTTGCACTCGCCTTTGCGAAGCGTTTATTGCGTAGCAAGGGCCTCCTACAGCGACTTCGTCGTGCATGGAAATGCGCATGTGGTGAAATTGGTAGACACGCTGTCTTCAGGCGGCAGTGCCGCAAGGTGTGGAGGTTCGAATCCTCTCATGCGCACAAAATATCCCGGTTCTTTGAGCCGGGATATTTTTTCAGGGGCTATTAACTCAGTTGGTTTAGAGTGTCACCTTGACAGGGTGGAAGTCACTGGTTCGAATCCAGTAATGCCCACAACCTATTTTAGTCAGAGTCGGTAAAAAGGGTAGGCGGTTTATTTAGCGGCCTATCCTTTTGAACCCCCTAAAAATTCATTCCCTTAATAAATTCAATTATTTTCTTTGTTTGTATGTTACTTTTTCCATAAGTGAATTACAACAAAATGGAGTCTCATGATCAGGAAAACAAAATAGTCATACTCGCACTGTTTTACTACCTTCAATTTCTTTTTGTA
>JBNKYR010000245.1:0-5723 GCA_050300995.1 Crocinitomicaceae bacterium
CCTGATCTCTCCGCCACAATTGGGCTACGGAACACATGATCTGGAAGATATCCCAAAAAACTCGATCCTGATCTTCGAAATGGAAGTAACGGATGTGAAATAAAGACTTCCCTTCTCTGTGTCGGATTAAGAGAAAATTGGAGAGAATTTTCATTGTTAAAGAAGATTCAAACTCTTATTTTTGGGAGCAAATAAATTAGAACCCACAAAAAGTCTGCAAGAATGAGCGTATTAGTCAATAAAGATTCCAAGGTGATTGTCCAGGGGTTTACAGGAAGTGAAGGAACTTTCCATGCCGGACAAATGATTGAATACGGTACCAACGTAGTTGGTGGTGTAACTCCGGGAAAAGGAGGTCAGACACACCTGGATCGTCCGGTGTTCAACACGGTAAGTGAAGCGGTGGAAAAAGCCGGAGCCGACACGTCGATCATTTTCGTTCCGCCTGCATTTGCTGCGGATGCGATCATGGAAGCAGCCAACGCCGGTATCAAAGTGATCATTTGTATCACAGAAGGTATTCCGGTGAACGATATGGTTAAAGCCAAAGAATATATTTCTCAATACGATTGCACACTGATCGGACCGAACTGTCCGGGAGTGATCACAGCAGGAGAAGCCAAAGTAGGGATCATGCCAGGTTTTGTCTTCAAGAAAGGAAAGATCGGCATCGTTTCCAAGTCAGGAACTCTGACTTACGAAGCTGCAGATCAGGTTGTGAAGGCAGGTTTGGGAATCACAACAGCGATCGGTATTGGTGGAGACCCGATCATCGGAACAACAACCCGCGAAGCAGTTGAATTGCTGATGAACGATCCTGAAACGGAAGGAATCGTCATGATCGGTGAGATCGGAGGAAACCTCGAAGCAATTGCTGCACGATGGATCAAAGACAATGCGAAAAAACCTGTTGTCGGATTCATCGCCGGAGAAACTGCACCGAAAGGTCGTACCATGGGACACGCAGGAGCGATTGTTGGTGGTGCTGACGATACTGCCGAAGCGAAAAAGCGTATTATGCGCGAATGTGGGATCCACGTAGTGGACTCCCCTGCTCAGATCGGAGCCAAGATGGCCGAGGTATTGGGTGTGACGGCGTAAACAATAAAGAAACAGATAAAGAAAATCCCGGTGTTATCATCGGGATTTTTTGTTTTCTACCAACCCATACACAGATCTTCACGTTGAATTAAGCAACTAAAACTACTTCATGAAACCAATAATCCTCACTGTTCTACTCCTGTCCGTTTGTTTATTTTCTCAGGCTCAAAATTATCAGCCATTCAACCGGAATGTTCCGAAAAGATTTGCTTCCGTTACTACCCCCTCAGACAATGAGTATTTCTTCTATGCACATTACGACACATTGATCGGCAGTGATCTTGTTCTCCGGCAATACACGATCAGCAATGAAAACACTCCTGCGGTAGCAACTCCGGCTTGTCCGGGATGGGGAAATCCTGTTCACGGCGCAGATACCTCATGGTTGGGCCTGAATATCACCTACGATACCGTTTCATCTCAACTCAACCTCCAAAATGATCAGAATGAACCGTTCGATTTTGACCTCGGAATGACATTGGGCGACTCATCTGTTTTCTATTCCAATGCGACGGATGCATACTACATTCGGTTTGATTCGCAGCAGGAAGAGATCGTTCTGGGGCAGGCAGATACCGTAAAAACGTTCACCATCCTGCACTATGATCTTGGAGGGCAACCAGTCAACAGTGCTTCCAACGGTTTCGGAATTAAGGTTGGAAAAGAACTTGGAGTTATTCAATTCATCGATGTTTTCCATTTTCCAGCGCTTGAATCCGGTTTTCAATTGATCGGGCAGTTGAATCCTTTTTTTGGAGAGTACCAGCTGATGTATACGGATGCCTTTCCATGGCAACCCGGAGACCTGATCGAATATAGTGCAAATAAGTCTCCCGGAATGGCCGGAGGACAATACACACAATGGTATGAATTGTACGAAGTAACGGATCGGATTGAAACAACAGACTCTGTAAAAATTGCTTTCGCTATCACCACGATGGTTACACAATCCGGACCTCCGGTCTCAACGCCTGATCTGTTTTATTATGGCGATACCCTTCGCTTTTCCAAACAGGATTGTGTGTCTGTCATTCCATTTAACAGCATTCCCTATGATGACTATTACCGTTGGTCCCTACCTATTGATCATTGCGGGATGCGGACTCAATTCACATTTCAGCATGATTTTGTTTATTACTGTGATACCTGCAACTGCATGGTACCCTATGACGGATTCGGTGATTTTTCCGAAGTACTCCGCTTTGAAGAGGGATTCGGTATTACTTACCAGAACTTCCAGGAATATGGTCCGATAAATACAAGCCCAACCACAACAAAATCTCAGATCTACACGAAGATCAACGGCGTGGAATGCGGTCAAATCATCTATCTCGGAATCGGGAAGGAAGAACAATTGAGTATTTCAGTATATCCGAATCCTTCGCACGGCCTTATTACCATTGAATCAGATCATCCCGAAACGAATTTATCGCTTTGTACCCTGGATGGTAAAGTAGTAATTGACTCTTTTCACACTGACTCGCCCAAAACTCAACTTGATCTGTCCTTCCTTAAGAAGGGAGTATATCTTTTGACTTCAGGATCCGGACACACAAAACGCATTCTGATTAATTAAATAGTACATTTGCACCTATCTGGATGTAGCTTAGTCCGGTTAAAGTGCTCGTCTGGGGGGCGAGAGATCGGAGGTTCGAATCCTCTCATCCCATCAGCAATAGCCTCATTCATTACAATAAATCCGGACAACAACTTACTTTTCCCTTCAATATTGCGCCCGGAGATTCATCACTTTTCTATGCAAAGTCCGGGCGAACACTATTGCCTCAAGAAGTCTAACAGAACATTTTGAGAAGATATTCTTACATGTTTGCGAACCTCATCAAAGTGAATGCAAAATGCTTTGAACTACAAATTGAGTAGTAATGAGTCACACCCGTATCCCATGGTAAATGGAATGAGTCCACGGGCGTATATCCAGATCGCAATATAAAGTGCGCAAATAATGAAGCACGCCTTTGTACTACCTTGAAACGGGGATATTTTCGCCTCCTTGAACAAACTAAAAAATTCAAGTTCAATTGAAAAATCATCCTTTTGAACGACAAAATGCCTGCGTAAAATCCAGAGTTTTGGCTCAATAAATTATTTGAATCACTAAACAATTAACTACAAAACAAATGATTACACGAGCAATAATCGCCCTGACCTTTTTCGTCACAATTAATGTGACTGCGCAAGAAAACATCAATCTGGAAATGCTGGAATGGGCAGAGGAGGGCAATCTTGAGGAAGTAATGAAATATATGGACAAAGGTGCGGATGTAAATTATATTGACAAAACTCATAGGAATGCCGGGGTTTATGCCCTTTGGAACGCCGAAGAAGATGAGGGTGAATTGTTTCATTATTTGGCAAGCAAAGGACTAAACCTGAAGTTTTTGAATCCGAGTGAAGGAAATTATCTCCATATCGCTGCAAAATACCATGCTCCATTTCTATTCAAAGAATTATTAGAAGCAGGGATCGATATAAATGAAAGGAACAACAACGATGAAACTCCGCTGCTTATTTCTGCATCACTAGGTGATTTGGAATCCGTCAAAGAACTTATTTCACTGGGAGCAGATATTACTCTTCCGGACAAAGATGACAGATTCTATTTCGAATTGATGGACTTACGGGATGAGGATGCCTGGAATATGGTACTTAACAGTAATTTATCACAGAAGCAGTTAGACCTTTTGATGCGAATAGCAATTGATGAGCACGAAAGTGTTGACCATATGAAGCAAACAATTGAAAAAGGAGCCAATGTTAACCAGGAATTTCATGAAGTCTCCTTGCTGACTTACTTTAAGAATGCATTGGAAGATGCTGATAGCGATACGCGAAAAGAAATTAATGACTTGATTAACTACTTAAAGTCAAAAGGAGCCAGGTAATATTCGCCTGAATTAAGAAGGTTGAAAAATAAGTTCATTTAACTTTTAGCTACACCTGCTTATACCTGGCGCCCTCACACTGGAAAATGTGGAATGCGACGAAAAAGTAAAATGAACATTGCGAAGCTTATAGCCTTAAAACTGTGAACCCGCTCTGCACAAATTACGTAGAGCGGGTCAAGAATAAAGTATGTCGGGATGAGAGGATTCGAACCTCCGATCTCTCGCCCCCCAGACGAGCACTTTAACCGGACTAAGCTACATCCCGAATACGGAAAATTCCTTACTCAAATGTAACGCTTCGCCTGATTTATGCAACTCAAACCGACTAAAATCTTGCGGTCAGGTAGTACAAATAAAAAAAGGGCATTCGGGAAAATGCCCTCAATCAATGCCGATAACTCTACAACTAACCTAATTAACTTTCTACGAAAAATATACTTGACTACGAAATCTTATCGGCATCTACCTAACTCTAACTTTTCCGGAATTTCCGGACCAGACTAACATCTATCCAAAAGTCATCCATTGTCGTGAATTCCGCATCAGAGGAATATTAAACCTGTGTCAAATTCACTTACCGATTCCTTAACACGATCACGAGTCACCCTTCCGCAGGATCATTCCACGATTTTTTTTATCTTCAAGGTTCAATAGAACGCTATGCACATTCGCACGATCTTCATGGTATTATTCCTTCCACTGGCTGTTCTTGGACAAAGCAGAGAAACCGAATTATTGGAGCTTTCCGAACAGATTCGGAATGATCAGAGTGGTCACGATTTCCTGTTGTCACTCAAACCAACGCTGGATGATTTTCAGGGACTTTTTCAGACCGGAAATGATGTGGAAGATGTGTGGATGTATACACAAGAGACCTACATTGATCTCGGCATGGAGCAGGTGACAATCCCTGAAAACTACACCGAAAAAGAAGTCATTACGGTGATGGCGGTGGAATTAGGCACATCTGAAAACAAAGGACTCCCTGCAGAATACAATAGTCTGGTCGATCATTTCAAACCGACTATTAAAGTCTATGCGTTGCGATTCCATGATCCTGAATCAAAAGAAAATATGCTTCTGGATGGCTTCTATCATGTGAACCGTAAATGGGTGTACATACCAGCAACCTACAATGCCTTCCAGTAAGCTCGAAACTGCACGCCGGCACCTGCTTGACTTCCGCCTTGTAAAGCGAGACCCTAAGAAATTTGTTTCCTGGTACAAGGCACACCCGGATGAACTTCAGGAACTGATCGACATGATCCTGCGCCTGGATGAATATCCCTACAAGGAATACGCTTCCTGGATTCTGACACACCTGTGTAAATCGGGAGAATTCGACTTTCAGTACCTCTACCCGGACCTTGTCGATCTCACGTTCCGCACCGATAATCAGAGCGTTCTGCGCAATGTGGTTCAGTGCATTACCACGTTAACCATCACCGACTACCGGGAGTCTGAGTTCATTGATCAACTCATCGGCTTCATCCAAAACAGCGATAACAAAGTTGCTCTGCATGTCTATTCGATCTACGTGCTCATCCAGTTCGTGAAACGTTATCCCGAATTACTTCCGGAAATCCTAACCGGATCTGAATTGGTTACAACTGTACTATCGCGCCAGCTTACAAAACCGTTAGCAGGCTTACTTAAACTTATATAGAAATACACCGGAAAATCCTTGGGACGGCGCATTGTCCTTTCCATAATCTC
>JBNKYR010000246.1:0-5701 GCA_050300995.1 Crocinitomicaceae bacterium
TGACCCGCGAAAAAATGTAGTTGGGTTGAATTTGACACCCGAACCCGCGGATGAAATTTGGCACCCGAACCCAAACCCGTCGGGTTTCTGATCAGGTTCGGGTGTCCATCGGGTTTTGTAAATGGGTTTCTTTCAGGGTTTTTTCGGATTCCCGGATACTCTCCATGACCATCTGGCTTTGTTGCTCCGGAGTCATGTCGTCGAAAATGCTCATTTGCTCCGCAATCGTCTCGAAGCCTTCCAGAGGGATGTCGTTTTCTTTCGCAAGCGATTGAAACCGGAGTTCATATGATTCTGTTTTGCCGGCAAGTTCTACCTGAATGGCCGTCTGTACAAGAGCAAAAGGTTTGATCTTGGAAAATGCTGTCCGGAAAGCAGCTTCGTTCATGTGGAGTTTGGCATCAACCCATTGAAGGATGGTATCCGTTTGTTCGGGAGTGAAGTAATCAAAGAAACTTCCTTCCTTCAGAAAAATGTACTGCATGGCTTCCTGCGGTTCGGGAAGCCCGGGAAGTTCAAGGACCATTACGTCCGTTTTTTTAACCAGTTTTTCCAGCTTTTTCGGGAAGAAAAAATATTCTTTACGGATCAGGTGGATCGTTCCGAAGAGATAGACGTTTCCACTCACTTCTTTGCCTTCCACTTTCCAGAGCAGGGCCTTTTCTTCCATCGGGAAGGGGCGTGCTTCCTGCGCAATAAGTACAGGTGCCTGCAGGAGGATGAACAAGATGCTTACTGCTCCGATCAGTCGTTTATACATAGTTCTACCAGGTATTGGTCGTTGTCTTCAAGCAAAATGGTGCCGGTAAATCCGCATTCTTCTGCAATATTCAGGAGCGTTTCGGAATCAACGTACAGCCAGTCGAACCAGCCGGAATCGTGTTGTCCGTAGTGCATCCGGAATTGAATATCGCCGTAATATTCGGCATTGAGATCCATCCAGAACCCACCATCATCGTCCGCATAAAGATACCGGATATCCGTTGAGTCGCAAAGGATCTTTCCGTTTTTCGAGAGGAGTGTGCGGGCATGGAGAAGGGTTGGTTTCAAACGGGAAAGCTTCCCTGCAATTCCGATGCCGTTCATCATGAAAAGCAGTGTGTCGTACGATTCGTCTTTCAGTTCGTAAAAGCTGTGCTCCCGAGCCGGGATCCCGACAGATTGCATGTAGGAGACGGCCCCGGGACTAACATCAATGGCGGAGGCATCCACGCCACGCTTCAAAAGTTCTTTGGTATGGATACCGGCGCCAGCACCAATATCAAGGACTTTTCCCGAACAATGTTCAATGGCCATGCGCTCGATTTCCGGCATTTCATCCCAGGAACGAAGCAGGTAAAAAGAGGGGATGACATCGTCTTCACAGATGTCAGAAAGTACCGTGATGTCTTTGCTTTTACCGCTTTGGGCATAATCCAGAATGGCCTGGCCGATCGGATCGTTCAGGGCGGTCATGATCAATAATCGTCGTAGTCTTCGTAACCACCTTCGAATTCGCCGAAACCGAATTCATCGTCGTCATCTTCATCGAAATCCATGTCCGAATCGGTCTCGAAATTGAGTTCGCCTCCCTCGGGAGAACGAGAATCTTCCGCCGGTGCATTGCCAACGGACAATACAACTTTCGGGCGTTCCGGAGCCTCCTCGGTAATTCCGATGAGTTCAATCAGGAAGATCCACATACGCATGAAGTCGTGTACGAGGATCATTTTCTGGTCGGGATCGTTAATGAAATCTTCGATACGGGAGTCGGACATAACACCGGGAAGGATCTGGTCAGGGTCTTCCCCGAAACGCATATCGAAAAGACTGATCTCATGTCCTTTGTCCCAGTTGTCGTTCGACATATAGAACGAAGCCATTTGGTCGCCCGAGAAATGATAAGCTTCCAGAATTGCGTTGTAAAACGATTCGAAATTATCTTCTTCGCTGATCAGGATGTCACGAAAGATTTCGTTGTTATCACTGGAATCAAGCAGTACCCTGAATTTTAATCCCGCCATGCTATCTATCGTACGCGTTAATTACTTTATGGTTTCAAGACCCATTTCCTTTGCTACTTTCAACATGTATTGATAAGCTTCTTCCTGGTTGTTCTGGATCTCGCCTTCCAGGATTGCTTCTTTGATCTTTGCTTTGATCTCACCGATTTCCTGAGAAGGTTTGAGTCCAAAGGTATCCATAATCAGCTGACCGGAAACAGGCGGTTGAAAATTTCGTACCCGATCTTTTTCCTCCACGTCCAGTAACTTCTGTTTGACGCGTTTGAAATTCTCCCGGTATCGCTTGACCTTGTGTTCGTTCTTGGAAGTAATATCTGCATTGCAGAGGGTCATCAGATCGTCGATGTCATCTCCGGCTTCGAAGAGCAGGCGCCTCACTGCAGAATCGGTTACTGATCCCTTCACCAGTGCAATGGGACGAAGGTGAAGCCGTACCAGTTTGCTGACGTACTTCATTTTATGATCCATCGGCAACTTCAGTCGTTTGAAGATGCGCGGTACCATGCGCGCACCAATGTCTTCATGCCCGTGGAACGTCCAGCCTACCTTCTCATCAAAGCGCTTCGTTGGAGGTTTGGCGATGTCGTGCAGAATAGCAGCCCAGCGCAACCAAAGATTATCGGTTTCTTCCGAGATATTATCGAGTACTTCCAACGTGTGATGAAAGTTGTCTTTGTGCGATTTTCCGTTCCGCGTCTCTACACCGTAGAGTTCAGTCATTTCAGGAAAGAACTGGTGTAGCAAGTGTGTGGAGAACAAAAGGTTGAATCCGCGGGAAGGGGTATCGCTGAGAATGATTTTGTTGAGTTCATCACTGATTCGTTCCCTTGAAATGATCTCGAGGCGGGATGCATTTTTGCGAATGGCTTCCAGGCTTGCTTTTTCAATACGGAAGTTGAGCTGCGAGGCAAAACGTACAGCCCGCATCATCCGCAGTGGATCGTCCGAATACGTCGTGTCGGGATCGAGCGGGGTGCGCAAAATGCCTTCTTCCAGATCACTGATTCCGTTGAAAGGGTCGATCAGCTCTCCGAAGTTATCCTTGTGCAAACTGATGGCAAGGGCATTGATGGTAAAGTCACGGCGCCTTTGATCGTCTTGCAGAGTACCGTCTTCAACGATCGGTTTGCGGGAATCACGACGGTAACTTTCCTTACGGGCACCAACGAACTCAACATCCAGATCCTTGTACATAAATTGTGCGGTTCGGAAGTTCTTGAACAGGGATACTTTTTTGACCCGCAATTTTTCCGCACATTTTTGGGCCAGATCCAGGCCGTCGCCGACCACTACGATATCAATATCTTTCGATGGGCGCTCCAGGATGAGGTCGCGAACGTATCCTCCTATAACATAGGCTGCAAGTCCTTGTTCGGTAACGATCTCCGAGGTGACCTTGAACACGGGATGTGTAAGATATTGACTGAAATTCGTAGCCATTGCGGGTGCAAAGATAAATGTTTCATTCGGTATGGAAGCCGGAATTTGCGTTAAGGAAAGAATCTTCGGGGAAAGAAAGATGTTGCTCCGGTACCGCAGCAACGACTTGATTAATTTCTACCTTTGAAAGGTGAAAAAACAGATACTTTACTGGATGATGGCAGCGATCCTGAGCAGCGGTTTTATAGCGTGTAATATGTACAAAATAGCCGAGCGACACATTGGTCGAAAAATGGACAATGCGTCCATGCAATTGCATTTGGAGATCATACAGGGAGATACGGTGGAGTACTGGGATAATCACGCCGACAAACCGGTGATCCTGCTGGTGCACGGTTTTGGAGCTACCACAAAATACCAGTGGTTCAAACAGGTGGAATGGCTCTCGGAACATTACCGCGTTGTGATGCCCAATCTTTTTTATTTCGGAAATACACGTCCGGGTGTGGACCGCTATACCGTTGCGGATCAGGTGGAATTGGTGCATCACCTTGTGCAACACCTCGAGATCACGAATTATACCATTTGCGGCGTTTCTTACGGCGGATTGATCGCTTTTGAAATGGCATCGAAACATCCTGAAGGGATTGATCGCATGATTGCATTTGACACACCGGTCAAATTCATGCAACAATCAGACATCGAAAGTACCTGTCGCTTTTTTGATGTGCCAAGTGTGGAGGAATTGTTTGTGCCGGGTGATCCGAAAGGTTTGAAAAAGCTCATGTATCTGGCGTCGATGAAAAAGTCGATCGTGCCGGCAAAATGGATGACAGCGTTTTATGAGGCACTTTACGCCCGGGACCTGGAAGACAAGCGGGCGTTGATGACGGCTTTGCTGGCAGGACTGGAAGAATATTCCGAGCGCGAATACAAATTGACCATTCCGATCCTATTGATTTGGGGCGACAACGATCCTGTTGTGCCGCTGGAACGTGGAAAAATGCTGCAGGAACACGTTGGCTCCAATGCCCGGTTTGAGATCATTCACAAGGGAGCACATATGCCCAACATGACGAAATCAAAGAAATTCAACAAGATCTTCCGGGAATTTCTCGTTTCAGGAAAATAGAAGAATCACTGTACCATCAGCTGTGCGTAGTAGATCTTTCCGAGGTAAATCAGGATCAGAAGCAGACTGCACAATTCGAAGATTCCCAGGAATTCGGTGATGGCTTTTCCTTTTGACACGAGAAAAAGGAAGCAAAGCATGATGGTTGTGATCGCTACCACGCCCATTTGTTCCCATCCCGGCCAGTTCTGAATGTTGAAGAGGAAAGCAATGAGCCCAATGGCCAGCGCCCAATGGAGGGTACGTACAACAAAGCGAATGAAGATGTTGCTTGTTGAAGCCACTGCTGCCAATCCTTTGAAAAAGTAGTACATGGAAAGAGTCGTACAGGAAATAATGAACAAAGGTCTGGGGATCGGCCAATGCTGTACAGCGGCTACAAAACCCAGCAGAATGAACCCCAGAATAAAGGGTTCTGCTTTGGCACCGATAGAAAGGGCTTTTGCCAGATTCGGGTCGTCCTGGAATTTTCTCATTTGCGAATAATTTGCACTTCGCCGCCGAGTCCGATCTTGATGATCTGTGACGGTTTCAGTAGTTTTTCATGGGTGCGTTCAGCGACAATACAGTCTACCGCACTTTTGATCGCAGGATCCACATCATCGAAACATTCAGGGAAGGGCTGCCCGGAAAGGTTGGCGGATGTACTCACTAACGGTTTGCGTATCCCGCGGATCAATTTCAGACAGATCGGGTCTTGCGTGATGCGAATACCCACGGAACCATCTTCAGCGAGTACGGAAGGAGCAAGTCCTTCTGCACCCGGATAGATGATACTCAGTGGGCGAGAGGCGAAATCCGCTAGATCGTAGCAGACTTCGTGAAATTCCGGAATGTAGCGTTCCAGCATCGGAAAGCCGTCTACCAAAACAATGAAACTCTTGGAGGGTGGCCGGTTCTTGATCTCATGAATTCGCTGGCAGGCTTCCTCATTGGTGGCATCACAGCCAATTCCCCAAATGGTATCGGTAGGGTAAAGGATTAATCCTCCCTTTTGCAATACTTCAATGGCTTTCTTAATATCGTCGATCATAAAACAAGATTTAAGTATAAAGACGAAAGTACAAGATCATCACTAGTAAGTATGTCTTTATACTTTCGTCTGAGTACTTTATACTATATTAAACAGCTACATTATTCTCGCGTAATGCATCGTTTAATGAAGTCTTTTTATCTGTAGACTCTT
>JBNKYR010000247.1:0-5604 GCA_050300995.1 Crocinitomicaceae bacterium
GGGGTCGAAGTTCGAGATTGCTGCTATCAGTAAGGACAGTGCTCAGGCCCGGAAAGCCGTACAGCAGGCTAAAGCAGAGGTTGAACGCATTGAAGCCCTGATCTCTTCCTGGGATGAACATTCGGAAACTTATGCAATCAATACCAACGCCGGAATTCGCAAGACAAAGGTATCGAAGGAACTCTTCGAGCTGATCCGGCGTTCCAGGAAACTTTCCGAACTGACCGATGGTGCGTTTGACATCTCCTTTGCATCTATCAACAAGATCTGGAAATTCGATCGCACCGAAGTAGTGATGCCTTCGAAGGAAGCACTGGCCGCTTCGGTAGCAAAGATCAACTACCGGAATATTCTCCTCGACCCTACTGACACAACCATCCTGCTAAAAGAAGAAGGTATGAAGATCGGTTTCGGGGCCATCGGCAAAGGATACGCAGCCAACCGGGCAAAAGCGATCATGCAAGCGCTTGGAATCGACAATGGAATGGTAAATGCGGGCGGCGATCTCATTGCCTGGGGAAAAGGCTTTGAGGGCGAGAAATGGCGAATAGGGATCGCCGACCCCAACAAACAAAAAGGCGTGGTTTCCTGGATCGAAATCAACGATATGGCTGTGGTTACCTCCGGTGATTACGAACGTTACGCGTTGATCAATGGCAAGCGCTATTCCCATATTATCGATCCCCGAACAGGAATGCCTGTTACCGGGCTGAAGAGCGTAACGATCATCTGCAAAGACGCCGAGATCGCCGATGGACTGGCGACATCCGTATCAGTGATGGG
Source organism: Crocinitomicaceae bacterium (assembly GCA_050300995.1). Taxonomy (GTDB): domain Bacteria; phylum Bacteroidota; class Bacteroidia; order Flavobacteriales_D; family Crocinitomicaceae; genus UBA4466. The sequence continues at coordinate 784 of JBNKYR010000247.1, forward strand.
GCCTGAAAAGGGGCTTCGGCTGATCAACGAAATGCCGGGCGTGGAATGCATTCTCATTCTGGACAACAACGAGATCCGGTCATCGGACAATATCTCATTAAGCTATCTGAACAACAATGAACATGCTGAAAGTCACTAAATACACGGTCTTCCTGCTGTTACTCAACTACCTGAGTGCGTGCACCCCTGTGAAGGCCTATCAGAAAATGTATCTCAACGATTCGTTCATGGACCTTGGAGTAGAGTCCATCGAAGGCGGTGAATTTGCTTTTCAATCTTACCGGGAAGGAGCTTCCGGCGGAACCGGTGGTAAAGTTGGTGGAGGATGCGGCTGCAACTGATCCTGACATATAGCCTTTGTTGCCTGGGATTTCTGAGTACTTCCCAGACCGATCCGCCTGCCTCCGATACCGTGAAAAAGCTGGATCCGGTGAAGATCGACTTCATGTATTCGTACTATGAGCAGGACGGTCTGCACTCCCCTGTTACCGGCGGAATCGGCGATGAACGTTTGAAAGACAACGCATTCAAGATCAGTGCATATATTCCCCTGAACAAGAAAACCGATTTCAATATTCTCGTTGGAATTGATCTGTACACTTCGGCATCTACCGATAACATCGACAACGAATACGACTATTACGTCGAGACGTCTGCTTCCTACGCCGACGAGCGCAAATACGGCAACATCGGAATTACCCGCAAGAATGCTGAGAAGCGACGATCTTTCGGGGTCAATGTGGGGATGTCCACCGAATGGGACGTAAACTCTATCAATATAGACGCCAGCTATTCCAAAGAATCGAAGGATAAGAACACGGCCATTCAGATCAAGGGCAGCTATTTCCGGGACGACTGGGACCTTATCTACCCGACTGAATTCCGGATTGATGCATTGAACGGCGGGCATTACCTGACCGAACACATCCGGCACCTGGTCAACGGAACCTTTTCCGTACAGCACAATTTCAGCAAGCGCCTGAAGGCCATGATCTCACTGGAATCAGTATATCAATCCGGACTGCTCTCTACCCCATTCCACCGGGTTTATTTCGGAGATTCCGTGGCGCATGATATTGAGCGCTTACCGAATCATAAGTTGAAGATTCCGGTAACGCTGTTTGCGAACTACTACATCTCAAAACATTTAATTACCAGATTAAGCTACCGGTATTATTGGGATGATTTTCAATTAAATGCGCATACTATTGAAATTCAATTGCCGGTCAAGATATTGCCGTTTACACACCTGATCCCATTCTACCGGTACCATACCCAAACGGCTGCAAAATACTTCAAGCCTTTTGCACAACATCAGGAAACAGAGACTTATTATACTTCAGATTTTGACCTGTCTGCTTTTACGGCACACAAGGTTGGGATCGGGCTTCAGTATTCACCGTTGTACGGCATCTTCCGGAAAAAGGACAAACCGGCAAAAAAGCACGCTTTTATTTTCAAAAAGATAGAACTGAGAACCGCGAAGTATTTCCGCTACAATCAGGATGGACTCATTTTTAAGGCCTACATCGCTTCTCTTGGAATGACTTTTTTAATCGACTAATCATGAAACAACTCATCAACACTATCCGAACAAATCAACACTTCTCCAGTCGGAGCCTGTTCTCCGGACTTCTCCTGCTCTTCACACTGATCGGCAGTCCGGCAAAGGCACAAACCTGGAACACCAACGTTATTGGCACCATGCCCGGTGTGAATGCCCTGAGTATCACCCTGGCAGATGGAAGGAATGACGGTGTAAACCGCATTTACGCCACCACAGGCACCGGGATCTACGAATGGACGTACAACGGTGCTACCTGGACGAGCTCTACAGTTGTCAACGGAATCTCACCTACCCTGATCTCCCTTACAGCCGGGATTGGAAGAAATGACGGAATCACGCGACTCTACTTTGTAGAATGGCTTTCCGGTGGTACTATTTACGAAGCAAGTTGGAACGGTTCCAGCTGGAATATCAATTCGATTGGAAATGCTCCGGGAGGCACCAGTTCTACAGGAATTGCTGTGGGACCAGGCAGGAATGATGGTGTGAACCGCGTGTTTTCCATGGGGAGCTATGGTGTTTACGAATTCTCCTGGAACGGTAGCAGCTGGTCGCAATTGACCGTTGCCAACAACTGGTGTGAAACCAATGGATTTGTGGGAGATGCCCGGAATGACGGGACGGATCGTCTGGTATTCAATGCAAGTTGTAACTGGGAAGCCAGCTGGAACGGTACAAATTACTCGATCGTTGGACTCTCCGCCTGTAGCAGCTCGCAAAGTGCAGATGCCGTAGAGATCGGACAAGGAAGAAACGATGGTGTCAACCGCGTATATGCGAATACCGAACTTGCAGGTCGCATTGAGTACACCTGGAACGGCAGCAGTTACACAGCGACCACAGTGCGGGCCAACGGACATCGCGGGGACATACACCTCGCACAATTGCACAGTGATCAGTTGACGCGGGTATACATGACGAATGCCAGCCATGGAATCGTTCCGCCCGGCGATCTGCTGGAATACACATGGAACAATTCCACCTCACAATGGGATTCCACCAACACCGTATTGAGTGCAGTAAGCGGGGCTACTTCATTTCTGCAGGCCGGTGACGGTCGAAACGACAATATTATCCGTTTGTATGCTCCCCGTTTTGCCACAGGAGAAATTCTGGAGATCACGTCATCCTCGCCAAACAATCTTTGCTCAGGCATGTCGGCCACCAGTACTACTACCGGCGCTAACTGCACCGCGGCGAACGGATCGGCAACAGTTGCCGGGACCGGAGGAACTGCGCCGTACAGCTATCAATGGGATGCCGCGGCCGGAAATCAGACCTCTGCCAATGCCACAGGACTGGCTGCAGGAACCTACAACTGTACCGTTTCCGATGCTGCGGGTTGCTCCTACGTAGCGGGAGTGACGATTGCGTCCCTGCCGTCCACCATTACCAATACCATGAACATTTCCGATGCCTCCTGTGGAAGCAGCAACGGTTCCGCGACGGCCAATGCTTCAAACGGAGCAGCACCGTACTCCTATCAGTGGGATGCGGCAGCAGGCAACCAAACCGGGCCTGTTGCCAGCGGATTGAGTGCCGGGGCCTACCAGGTAACCATCACTGACAACAACGGATGTACCTTCACCGACATCGCTACTATCAGCAATATCGGCGCACCTACCCTGTCGATTTCCCAAACCGACGTTCAGTGTTTTGGAGACCTGACCGGATCTGCAACGGTTACGGCGACCGGAGGAACACCATCTTATACCTATTCATGGAACGATCCGAATTCAAGCACGAGTGCTTCTGTCAGTGGTCTTGGAGCCGGTACGTATGTTGTTACCGTCATCGATCAATCCGGATGTCAGGCCCTGAGTTCCGTCACTATTACAGAACCGATGCAACTCGTTTCCACGATCAACACCACGCTTACCAGCACCGCAGCGCTCGATCTGACCGTAACCGGAGGAACGCCGCCGTATACCTATGCATGGAGCAACGGTCCGACAACCGAAGACCAATCAGGCCTTCCGAACGGCAACTACCTTGTAACCGTAACCGACTTCAATGGCTGTATTCTCCAGGACAGCGTGAGTATTACCACGCTCGCGGTGCCTGAGATCGAAACGATGCGCTTCAATATCTATCCGAATCCGGCGAATCATGCCCTCCACTTTGCCTTTGAGAACACCTCCGACTATCAGGTGGAGATCTATACCCTCGGAGGTGATTTGGTGAAAAGCACTGCCGGTAGCTGGGACAATCATCTCCAAATGGACGTCAGCGAACTTCCTGCAGGCATGTACATGGCCAAAGTCAGTGATGCCAATAAGATCGGTTTCAAACGCTTCAGCATCATCAAATAACCCCATTTCACTAAATCCCAATCCTATGAAAAAGTTTCTCATTCTCCTAAGCCTTGGAAGCGCATTGCATGCAACTTCTCAGATCTACATGGTAGATGACATCGTGCCGGGCAGCGGCAGTTCCTACCCCGACAACTTCGTTGTGTTCAACAACAAACTCTACTTTACCGCCAGCGACGGCACTAATGGTGTTGAACTCTGGGTATACGACGGATCCAATCCTCCTTCCATGCTGGCCGATATTTATCCAGGCCCCAATGGTTCTTATCCGGAATATCTTACGGTGTATAACAATCAGTTGTATTTCAGTGCAGATACACCGGCATACGGCACTGAATTGTGGAGATATCCCGGATTCGGTTCTCCTTCTCTCGTTGGGGACATCTCTCCGGGACCAGCCTCTTCAGCCCCAAGCTCTTTGTATGTCTTTCAAAACAAGTTGTACTTCAGTGCGAACGACGGAGACATCGGTGCTGAATTGTGGGATTACAACGGCGTGGTTTTCAATGTTCAGGAGATTTATTACGGAACCGGATCCTCACTTCCCGCCAACTTCGAAGAGCACAATAATGAACTGTACTTTAGTGCAGCAAATGCCAATTATGGTCGTGAACTCTGGAAATATGACGGAACGAATGCTCCGCAACTGGCCGATAATATCTGGAGCGGCTCATACGGCTCATATCCGAGGGAACTGATCTCCTTTCACGACACGCTTTTCCTCGTTGCGAGCAATACCTTTGATTCCAATGGCGACCCAAATGAACGACTTCGTTATCTTGCTTCGGTTGCAAGCTTTGTGATTGATGTGAATACACTAGGACCAGGCGCCCTCTACCCAAATAATCTGATTGAGTTCAACGATCGGATCTACATGTCTATGCGCGATTCAAACACCCACGTGAACTACGAGCTGTACGCTTATACTCCTCCCGTTTACGG
>JBNKYR010000248.1:0-5598 GCA_050300995.1 Crocinitomicaceae bacterium
ACCACTGATAACTTCCTAACAACCATTCATAAAAAAGTGTTATAAAAAGAGTTGCTTATAGCCCCTTTGAAACAAAGTAAAAAATCAAAGAATTTCATAGGATTTGTTTTTGCCATGAGACCGTTTTGCAGGCTCAGGGGTTACAAAGTAAATGATTTACGTGGAGGAATAACTCATTCTTCCAGTTCAAGCATAAAGCTCGAAAGACTTTCGACATACAGAATATCAATAGGAACGCGTAATTGTTGATCACCGACCTCAAACAGAACTGAATAGCTGCATTCCGGCTTTTCACAAGCTTTTGAAATTACCTTTTGTTCGAATTTCAGGAAATCGTCGTACACGGAATAGGGGATCATGATGCTGGAGACCAGCCCGTCACCGTAATTCATATAGTAGACTTTGGCCGTGTCTTCAGTAACGCGGGCGGTCATGTTGTCGAGTGCCACGAAACGATCGTCCACTTTTTCTTCTGTTCGGATAACCACTTTATACACCGTCGAATCGGCGTAGGTGGTAATGATGGATTCATACGTTTGCGCAGAAACCGGAAGGGAAAGAAGGAGAAAAATGAATAATAACTTCATGCAATCAATTGACTTCAAGGATTTTGACTTCGGTTCGACGGTTCTCCTGGTGTTCTTCCTCGCTACAGTTTACGCCGTCCTTGCAGCGGTTAACCAATTGTGTTTCCCCGTAGCCGATGGCTTTGATGTTAGACGTTTTTACACCCTTTTTAATGAGGTAATCGACGCAGCTTTGAGCACGGGCCTGTGATAATTTTTTGTTGTAGGCATTGCTACCGCGACAGTCGGTGTGAGCGCTCAGTTCAATGCGAAGATTGTTCTGGATGATGAAATCGGCGAGTTTATCGAGGGAGGCCATACTTTCAGGTCGCAGCGTGGATTTGTTAAGGTCGTAGAAGATGTTCTCCAATTTAAACTTTTCGCCTTTTTTGATCGGTGGCAACTCCAGCTCCAGGTCAATGATGCGGTCGTTTTCGTTGGTGGTGTTGAAAGAAACGTCTGCATCAATGAATCCTTTCTTTGCTCCGTGTGCCCACAATACTTTGTTGCGATCAACGGTCAAGGTAACAATGCCATTGTCATTGGTAATCAGTGTGCTGTCCCAATTGAGATTGTAGTCTGTTACGGTAACGGTGGCCATCGGGATGATCTTGCGGGATTCCTTCTCGATGACACGGAGGTGCACCTGAATGGTTGTTGGTTTCAGAATCAGTTGGCAATGCAGGGTAGAGTCTTTTCGGAGACCTTGTGTGGAGGCATTTTCCTCGTTCAGAAGGATGTACTCGTTTTTACGTGTATAGATCCGGTAATCCTGGTTGATGCGCAATGCTTTGGAAAAGGCTCCCTGATCATCGGTGATGAGGCTGTCCACTTCGTTGGTGGTCATGTTACGAATCCACACCGGTTGATTTCCGAGCGTTTCGAGTTCTGCATACTTTTCGTAAACGACTCCTTCCAGTTGAATGTGAAAAGTCCGTTTCTTCACATGGTAAATACGGTCAATGTTATCCCCGCGGTTACTCGACAAAAATCCGATCGTACCGGAATGATCGTAGACAAGCCCGAAATCGTCCGAGGAAGAGTTGATTGGAGCGCCTACATTGACAGGAGCGCCGCTTCTTTTCAGATCTGCTTCAAAAACATCCACCCCCCCCAGTCCGTAATGCCCGTTGGACGCGAAGTAGAGCATATCATTCTGTACAAAAGGAAACAATTCATCCCGTTCGGTATTGATCTGTTTACCAAGATTTTTCGGGGTGCTCCAGCCGTTTCCGAGTCGTTCACTTACATAGATATCCGCACCACCAATGCCTCCCGGAGCTTCCGAAACAAAATAGAGATGTTTTCCGCTTTCATCAAAAACGGCATGTCCGACGTTGTAAGCTTTGTTGTTGAATTCGAAGGGTTCCGGTTCCGACCATTCACCGTTGTTCCATTTCGAGAAATAGAGAGCCAGAACGATGATGTCCTGCCCGTTTTTTTTTTCCGGCATGTTGCGGGTGATCACCATTTCAGTGCCATCCTGTGTAAATGCAACCGGGCCGTCGTGTGCGCGTGAAAGGAATTGATGCTTCAGCAGGTAGGGTTTGTTCAGTGTGCTGTCCGGGCCGAAATCGGATTGCATCAGGTTGATATAAAAATCGCCGTCCCAGCCGTAACTTGGAGTGACAAATCCGGGATTGACTGCTTTGGAGGCAAACACCACCGACTCTTTGTAATACGCGGTCCCGAAATCTCCTTTGCCCGAATTGAGGACGGTGGCTGGCTTCAAACGGTAAAAAGCGGAGTCGGCAAATAACTGTTCAAAGTGATCCATTCCGGCCAGCATCCTTTGAAAATAGGGATTGCCCGGATGAAGATTGCCACTTTCCCGAATGACTTCGTTACTTTTTCCATACTGTCCGAGGTAGCGCAGCGCGTGAATGTATTTCACCCGGTCTTCTTCCGTCAGTTGGTTCTTGTGATGCAGCGATTGATAATACTCTGCTGACTGCTTCATGTCGAAGAGGTAGAAATGCGAAACAGCAGCCTTCCGTACGTTGTCCCAGTTTCCTTTTTTATGTCCGGAAAGACATTTCTTTGCAAGCTCGTCATACATGTCCACACACTTCGCATATTCCATCATGGCAAAATGTTCGTCAGCCATTTTCTGCTTCAACTGGGCGGAAACAGAAAGCGACAAAGAAACAATGAACAGAAGTACCGGGTATTTCATATCAGAAGTATCGTGGTGAAGAATAAACGGCTTTTTTCGGTCGCATGTCGTAGCGGAGGAAGATCTCGTGCGAGCCCGACTGGTACGTACGCAGTCCATTGATCGGGAAATCGTAAACATAACCCACTCCGAAGGTCTTTTTGATGTCCACCAGGATATTTACTCCCATGGATTCGTTGTAGCGGTACATCAATCCTGCCCAGACTTTGTCGTACATCAGGAATGTAGCATTTACGTCCACGGTAAGCGGTGCATTTGGAGTGTACTTGATGAGCGTCGTTGGCTTCAACTTCAGTACACTGTTCAATGTGAAGACATAACCTGCCGAGAGGAAGAAGTGCCGTGCATTCAAACGGCTGATCAACGTATCGAAATTGCTGGATTTGGCCTCCAGTAGTCGTGGAGATGAAAGACTGATGTAATGTTTTTCTCCGTAGTAGTAAAGTCCGGCACCGAGGTTGGGCTTGGTGTCGGTGTAGACTTCCCCGAAATAAGGATCCGATTCATCGGTCACCTTTACGGAAGAGAAGTCAAATCCGACGACGTCAATTCCTCCGGAAATCCCGGCAGCAAGGCGACTTCCTTTATCGTTCAGGGGAATGCTTCCACTGAGGTCTGCATAAACAGCTGTACGGGAACGGTTTCCGATCCGATCGTTCACCGCATGTGCACCTACACCCAGATAGCGTTGCATCAATGGGGCATGTGCACTGAACCATTGCGAGCGGGGAGCACCGTCAAAGCTGACCCATTGAAAGCGTGCAACAGCTATCGCACTCAGTGCGTCACGACTTCCGGCATAGGCCGGGTTGAAATAAAGTTGGTTGTACATGTACAACGACATCTGCTCGTCCTGCTGGCCATAAACCGGTGCAGTTATCACGAGGAGGAACAGGTATAAAATATGCTTCTTCATGATTCGACAGATTAATATTCAACTTCCAGGTAGCCCTTGAACGGTTCCTGATCTTCGGCGTTGAGTTCAATAATATAGAAATAGGTGCCCGTTGGTACCCGCTCTTTGGCACCGTCAATGGTTCCGCCCTGGTTGGCTCTGCCGTCCCAGTCGTTGAGGTATGGAGAGGCCTTGTACACAAGATTTCCCCAGCGGTTGTAGATGCTTACCGCAGCATTTTCATACTTCTCAATACCGTTGATCACCCAGAAATCGTTCTTTCCGTCGAAATCAGGTGTGATCAGGTTGGGAATGAAGAGGCAGTCGGCATCATAGGAAACCTCTACGAGTGTGGAGTCGTACCCGAGACATCCGTTTGTGTCAATCACGGTCAGAACATACCAACCGGCCTGGGAAAAATCGACATTCGTGGTCACAATCGGGTTTTGCTCCTCGGAGTAGAAATCGTCCGGACCACTCCATACATAGGATGCTCCTCCGGCTCCATCAAGTGCCAATGTTTCACCCGGGCAAAGTGAAGTGTCTCCGGCGGCAGAGGCTGGAACATTTGTGACCACAGCGACATAAATACTGTCTTCCGAAGAACACATTTCGGTATCGGTGCCGGCCACCACATAATACCCTTCCGATGCGGCATTCAGATCCAGCACAATGACAGTGTCTCCCTGTGAGAAATATCCGTCCGGACCGCTCCAGGTATAGTCCGTAGCTCCCGAAGCAGTAAGAATGGCCACTCCTCCGGAACAGTAAGTTCCTGAAGAAATATCGGTGCTGACAGCCACGTTTGGCAACGGAACAATGGTGATAGACAATGAATCTGTCGCTGAGCAACCGTTCGCATCGGCTCCGGTTACATAGTACATCCCTGTGTTCACATTGCTGGCATTGGTAATCGTTTCGCTGGTGTTGGTAGACGAGAATCCGTTCGGTCCGCTCCATGAGTAGGTGTTTGCACCGCTGGCATTCAGGATAAAGGAGTCGTTTTCACAGATTGTAGAATCATTGCCTCCGACATTCAGAGCAACATTGGGAGGGGCCAAAACGGTGATCATCTGACAGGCAGCCGGGCCGGTACAACCTGCCGAAGTGGCAGTTACGCAGTAGGATCCGGCTTCGTTTGCAGAAACATTATTGAGCAGTACCGTGGAGGACGTCGAGGTAAATCCGTTTGGTCCGCTCCAGTTGAAGGTGGCTCCGCCAACACTGCTTGTTACTGTAAGCTGCACGTTTCCGTCAAGACAGGGCGTAGGGTCGTCAACTGTAATGGACGGGGCAGGAGGAGCTCCCGGGTTAATGACGTTGAACGGTCCGAATTGAGCACTACAGGTGTTACCATCCTGAATGGTCAGGTAATAGGTGCCTGCGGGTACGTTTGAAAGATTCTGACTTGTTCCCACTACATTGGACCCTTCGGTCCAGGTATAGCTGAGCGGATTCGTACCGTTTCCTGCGGCTCCGGTTAATGCTCCGTTGGAACCACCGCAGTCGGCATCGGTAGCTGCAGGGGCTGCGGTCAGCGTTGGATTTGCATTGATGCTGACATTGACGGATGCCGTTGCCGAACAGCCATTTTCGGTACCCGTAACCGTGTAGGTGGTAGTTGAAGTTGGGGAAACTATCACAGAAGCACCACTCGCCGGAATATCCCAGGTATAGGTGCTTGCACCCGTTGCATTCAGGGTGACCGAAGTTCCCTCGCAGATCGCGATGTTACTACCATTTGCAATGGAAACCACGGGATTCGGAATTACGGTAACAGTGACATCAAGCATCTGTTTGTAATCACAAAGTCCTGTTACTTCGCAATAGTAAGTCTGTGTTGTTGATGGGGTAACAGTTACGGATTGGGTTGTAGATCCATCATGTTGCCATTCGTAGGAAGCAGCTCCGGTAGGGGCGGTCAGCGTTACACTTTGTCCGTCACAGATTGGCAGAACGTC
>JBNKYR010000249.1:0-5522 GCA_050300995.1 Crocinitomicaceae bacterium
ATCGATAGTATTCGACAATACAACCATATCTGGACGGTAAAAAGCCAGTTGTTTGCGCATCTTTCGAGAAAAGGGGTGGCTCGTTCCGAGGAGGAAACAATTGCGTACAGAGATATCTGTGATGGCCTTCTTGATGATTCCGAAAACCTTGAAAATGCATCCACGGAAAGCAAATACCTGTTTCATCATACCCTGAGTGCTTATTACTATGCGATTGGCGACATCCGGAATTCGTTGTTCCATTTACACAAGAACCTGGATCTTTTCGAAACCGAGCAGGGAAAACAGATGATTGAGCCGAACAAGCAGGTTTCTTCTTATACCAACGCGATTTATGTAGCCGATAAACTTGGGCAGCACAAAGATTCGTTGATGTATCTTGGGAAACTCAAGAAAATGGCAGGAACGTTGGAGCCTAATGAGGACCTGTCGATCAAATTGTTCTCCAGTATCAGTAGCATTGAGTTTAGCATGTGCCTGCGTCGCGGAGATTTTGATATGGCGCGAAAGATCTCAGCGGATGTGGAAGCCCGACTTGCCGATTACGGAGACAAGATCGTGCCGATTCGAAGAGCGTTTCTCGAATTCAAGATGGCGGTTGCTTGTATGGGAACCGGCGATTATTCACAGGCGCTGAAATGGGTGAACAGCATCCTGAATAATTCCGGTCTGGACAAAACGGAAGACATCATCGGGTTCACACAGTTACTGGATCTCCTTATTCATATCGAGCTACGTCATGAGCAATTGTTGCCGTACACGCTGAAAAGCGCTCAACGTTTCTTTAAAACCCGAAACCGTCTCTACGGTTTTGAAAAGATCTTCTTGCAATTCATCGGAAAGTTGATCAAGTGTGAGGACCGTTTTGAGGAAGCGGATCTTTGGGAAGAATTGCATCAAAACCTTTCCGAAGTAACCGACGACAACTACGAAAGTGTAGCAATGGAGTATTTTGACTTTGCCGGATGGGCGGAATCAAAGGTGCGCCAGAAGTCGTTTGACATGGTAGTGCGCGAAAAGTACTACCAGGGATCAACCCGGGCTGCCAGTTAGCTGTTGAAATGATTCCAGCCCTGAGCGCGTAGCTCTATCGCTGATCCATTTTTATCGATGAAATACGTTCCGTCCGTCGCATTGGTCATGTGCCCAATGACCGTCATGTGCGGATTTCCCTTGATCTTATCGTAATCCGATTGCCGGACAGTAAAGAGTAACTCATAATCCTCCCCGCCATTCAGGGCGCAGGTAGCAGGATCAAGGTTGAAATCAATGGCCGTCATGGATGTCTTCCCGTCAATCGGTAATTTTTCGTCGTACACATGACAACCGGTGTTGCTGGCTTTGCAGATGTGCATGATCTCCGATGCGAGTCCGTCTGAAATATCGATCATAGATGTAGGCACCACTTCCAGTTCTTTCAGGAATCGGATCACGTCGGCCCGGGCTTCCGGCTTCAACTGTCGTTCGATGATGTAATCATGTCCTTCAAGATCGGGTTGAATATCCGGGTTGGCATTGAAAACTTCTTTCTCACGTTCCAAAACCTGGAGTCCCATGTAGGCACCACCAAGATCGCCTGTGCAAACCAGCAGATCATGTTCCTTTGCTCCTGAGCGATACGTGATATCCGATGTTTTTGCTCTTCCCAGGACAGTGATACTGATCATTAGCCCCGTATGTGAGGAACTGGTATCTCCTCCGATGAGGTCTACTCCATAAAATTCACAGGCGGTTCGGATGCCATCGTACAATTCTTCAAGTGCTTCCAGGGGAAAACGGTTTGAAACGGCAATAGAAACAGTGATCTGTTCGGCTTTCCCGTTCATGGCACAGATGTCTGAAATATTGGAGACAGTTGCTTTGTACCCCAAATGCTTCAAGGGCATGTACATGAGGTTGAAATGGATGCCTTCCACCATTGTGTCCGTGGAAACCAGCAAGGAATTTTCGTCATCGATCCTGATAACGGCAGCATCGTCGCCTACACCGAGAACGGTAGAGTCATTGACGGCTTTGAAATCCTTTGTGAGGTGATCGATCAACCCGAATTCACCAAGTGATCCGAGTTCTGTCCGTGTATCGCTCATGTAAGAAAGTTTTTGGCAAAACTATTTAAAAAACAAAAGGTAGAGCGAACTCTACCTTTCGAATGTTTTTGTTGGACCGTACTTTATGGTACTATCTGCACCTGCACGTTGGTCGGACGGTAACGTGTACGAATCACACCACCCTCGGAAGTTCCTTCGGATATAGCGATTTCGTGTACACGATCTACGTAAAGTGTAGATCCACCTTCAGCCAGGTTTGCCAATTGATTGATTCCCATTACAATATTGGTCGCCCCGTTCGTGTATGCAAAGAAAAGTGCATCCTGTCCCCATGTCCATGTTCCGACAAAAAGGTTCACGCGTTCATCCGCGCCAAGCGGATTTCCAACCCATGTGTAGGTGTTCGCCTGAGACTTCACAATTGTATCAAATCCGGCAGGATGTGAAAGCGTCGTCATTGCAGGAGTAGCATTGGTGAAAACAGTTCCTTCCGTATTGGTATAAGCAAATGTTCCTGAAGTAACCATTCCGGCGTATTCTTTTGCGTGACCGCTGTAAACAACGTTGTATGGGAGATCGTCACCGTTGAACGTTACACCTGCGGGAGCAGTGGCTTCCAAAAGCGTTCCGGTCGGACTTCCGAATCGGAGGCGTGCAATGGCTACTGTTTTGTCGGTATTCTGGTTGTAAAATAGCTCATACTCCGTATAGATTTTGTCCTGATTTACATCAGAGGAGTCTTCTTTTTGGCAAGAAGTAAGGAGAGTAGGTAGAGAAAGCAGGGCAAAAAATGCCAGATAAATTACCTTTTTCATGTTCTGTTTTATTTGGTTTATATTGATTAGCAACGCAAATTTACGAGGAAAATTTGCGTTAAAAAAATTTATTTCCGGTCCGGAATCTCAAAAAGCGTGCAAAAATTAAAACCTGAGAGTGAGATTGTTCCTGTTTGCTCTCGGATTATTCCTAATTTCGTTGCAATGAAATTTTCTGAGCTTCAACTCGACGATCAATTACTGGAGGCACTTTCTTACATGAATTTTGTAGAAGCCACCCCAATTCAGGAGCAGGCGATTCCGTTAATCCTGTCTAATCAGGACGTACTGGCCTGTGCACAAACAGGAACAGGGAAGACAGCCGCTTTTGTCCTCCCGATCCTCAATAAGCTCATTGGGAAAACAGATACCCATGTCGATACACTGATTATTGTGCCGACACGAGAGTTGGCTGTTCAGATCGAACAGCAGATTCAGGGATTGTCGTATTTCATTTCCGTAGGGTCCAAAGCCATTTATGGAGGAGGTGACAGCCGTGACTGGACTGAGCAAAAGGAAGCGCTGACCAAAGGCACCGATATTATTGTTGCAACACCGGGGAAATTGCTGTCGCATCTGAAACTGGGCTATGTAAATTTCAGTCATGTAAAGCGCCTCGTGTTGGATGAGGCCGATCGAATGCTCGACATGGGGTTTATTGATGATCTCAAATCGATCATTTCTTACCTGCCGGAAAAACGACAAACCTTGATGTTCAGTGCTACCATGCCACCGAATATTTCGCAACTGGCGAAGCGGATCATGAAAAATCCGACGGAAATCTCCCTTTCCATTTCTAAACCAGCGGAAGGAGTAGACCAGAAAGTTTATCTCACTTTTGATGAGCAAAAGACAGGGTTATTGGCCCATTTGCTTAACGAACGAAAGGATTACGAGAGCATTATCATCTTTACATCGGCCAAGGCGCGTGTTTCCGAGATTGTACGCGCATTGAACCGGGCAGGGTTTAAAGCCAAAGGAATGTCTTCCAATCTTGATCAGGAAAAACGGGAGGAAGTCCTTCGCGGATTTCGTTCGCGACGAATCCGTATTCTTGTTGCCACGGATGTGATGAGTCGTGGAATTGACATCAAGGAGATCAACATGGTCATCAATTACGATGTGCCGCATGATGCCGAAGATTATGTACACCGGGTCGGCCGTACGGCTCGCGCTAATACCAAAGGAGAAGCAGTTACGCTTGTCAACCCGAAAGACATGCCGAAATTTGCCCGGATCGAACGACTTATTGAAACAACCATTGATAAACTTCAGCCCCCTGAAGCCCTGGGAGCCGGTCCGGAATGGAAGGAAAGTCGTTCGGGTAAAAATGGAAAACCTCGTTTTCGTGGAAAGGGCCGACAGGGAGGACGCCGTCGCCCTAATAAACCTCAGAAAGGATAATTTACGTCCTTTTTGGGATATTCTGTAGTTCACTTCTCTTCTTTTATCCCAACCATTTACGTTTTCTTTCGTTTAAATAGGGAAGGTCAGGATGAGATATGTTTTCGTTCGCTGTATCCGACCTTTTCATGGTTTGCGTTTTTCATTGGGAGCCAGTTGAAGATGATTCCCGGCAGGTGCTGATGGAAATCTCTGTGCCAGATGATGTCCATAGATGGATTTTGACCATTTTGGAATTGAGGTGAAAAACAGGTATTTAAGAAGAGAATAGCTGTAATGCCTTAAAGCCAGAGGATACGAAAATTCCATTTTCATTGTATTTATGCCTCAATTTATTGCGAAAAATACCTGCATACCACTTGCAGAAAATACCTGATTTTTCAAAAAAATCAACTCAGTTTACGGGAAGATAGTATAAGTGAATCAAGGCTTTGCTTCGTTTTACAGCGTGTACAAAGTGTTCCTAATAGGTCTCACTTTTGTGCACTATCCGAAATTTCGCTTATTTAAGTGGAGCAAACCTAAATATTATATGAACTATGGCATGTAACGGAAAAGAAGGAGGACAGATCTCCCTCAGCGAAGGAGCGGCAATGACGGCCGCCTACAGAGCAGCAAACCCAGGAGCAACAAAAGCGCACCTCTTTGGGAAAGCTATTTTAAATGATATCTTAGCACAAGACGGGTGCATGGGTATGCGGATGTACTACGGTATTAATAACGATGGAGAGAAGCAGTTGGTGTTGGTTGGTGTTGATAGCGATGAGCACGACATGGTCAACGGAATTGTGGCAGATTTGTCTAAATTGTGCCCAACAATGTGCGACGGAAACAGTCCATTGAATGGATAAAAGTGTACGAAATATTTGAGGAAATATCATCGTTTTCCATTTTAGCCCCAACGTTGATTGGGGCTTTTCTGTTGAAGGGTGCTTCTGCGCAGCTTAAAACCTTATATACTCTTGTTGCGATTACAGCTGTTTTGGAGACAGCAGCTTATATAACCACAGAGTTAGGGATCAGGAATTTATTTTTATTTCATATCTACACTTATATTGAGTTTAGCTTAATATCGCTTGTTTTTTACTTTTTGGCGGATAACAAACTTTGGCGCAACTATGTCATCATTCAATTGGCAGTTTTCCTGGTATTTTCCAGCATCAATGTTGTTTGGTATGAGACTATAGAGGTGTTTAATTCGATGCAGAGATACATTGAGGGTATTCTTGCCTTCATTTTGTGCATTGGGTACTAT
>JBNKYR010000250.1:0-5474 GCA_050300995.1 Crocinitomicaceae bacterium
TGTTGGTTTGTTGGGTTTATTGAGAATACCTACGCCTCCTAAAGATTGTGCAGGATAATATTCAATCTTTTTCACTTTGCTCAACAGGATGGTCATCGTACCACAGCAATCAGATTTGATTTGAACATCCTTACCCGGATTTAACTGAAGAATCTTACCATATACTGAACTATGGTCTTTCAGATATACAACGTCCTTTGTCTGGCCATTGACATGATAGAAACAAATTAACGTTGCGAATAAAAACAAAGTAGTTTTCATAATGAATCGTTTGTGTTTTCCTAATGTAACAACTCTATGCAATCCAGATCAACCAACATGGTTTAAAGTGACAATAATTACCTGTAAATGAGTATTTCTACTCATTAACCCCGCTATTAATACTTGACTATTGCAAAGAGAATTTATAGAATTCGAATGAACGAAACTACACTGACCTCGAAAGAAGAATATGCCCTACCTTCTGCGACGATTTCGGTTCTCTTCTAGCTTTTCGTGTTTCCTTCACTGATCTCGATCATGCACTATCCATGCTTCATCTATACGCTATTCATAGACGAAAATCAGTTCTGCCATGTTGTCCGGAGCAAAACTCTTCACAGAGATCTCATGCAGTTCCTCCAGACCGATTTCGTCCACCTGATCATAGATTTCCTGGATGGAATCCACTTTACCATGGAACAAAACACTTTTTCCCAAATGGAACATCAGTTCCATGTTGCTGTCCAGTGACAATGCGACATGTCCTTTCAACTGTTCTTTGGCATTCTCCAATTCCGATTGCGTCAGATTTTCCTTCCGGATCTGCTCCAATTCCTGATAGATCAGTTTCAGTGCCTTGTTGAGGTATTTTTTATCCGTTCCCATGTAAATCGACCAAAAGCCGACATCGGAATAAGCGGAGTAATTGGCCTCGACGTTGTATGCGTAGCCATATTTTTCACGGATAGAAAGTGTCAACCTGGAATTTAGTGCCGGACCTCCCAGTACATTGGTCAGCAAGGTCATTCCACGACGCGCCGCATCATTATAGGAAGGAGCGCGACCGCCGATCACTGTATGTGTTTGATAATTCGACTTTTTGTCCGTTCTGTGAAAGGGTTTGAATGGCGGCAATGGATCATTCTGAGGCACCAGGCCCTTGCGTTGGATATGACCAAAATACAACTCCAGTTGTCCGCGCACCTCATCCAGTGGAATATCTCCCACGAATGAAATCACCATGTTTTCAGGTGTAAAATAGCGCTCCATGTATGCCTTGAGGTGTTCGCGGTGAAAACCACTCACCGTCTTTCGCGTTCCCAGCGTATTGTAACCCAGCGAATTTCCTTCAAAAATGGCTGCTTCAAAATCGTCGTAAATGCGCTCCGATGGTGAATCGAGGTAAGAAATGATCTCGTCGAGTACCACTTCCTTTTCCTTTTTAATCTCATCTTCAGGAAACGAAGCATTCCAGACAATATCTCCAAGCAACTCGGCAGCAATGGAAAAGTGGAGCTTACGAAAGGAGGCATGAACGCAAATCTCTTCTTTATTCGTATAGGCATTCAACTCACCCCCCACCGAATCAAGGTCGGTAAAAATATCCAGGGCTTTGCGCTTCGTTGTACCTTTAAAAATGCAGTGTTCAATGAAATGCGCCAAACCTTCCTCATCCGGGCGTTCATAACGCGAGCCGGCCTGAATCATTACTCCGAGGTGAGCCACAAAGGCATCACGCTGCAAGTAAACCACCCTGATCCCGTTGGTCAACGTGAATATCACAGGATGAATCTCGAACATATCAGGGGTTCATTAAGCTCAGCGCCCAGCTATCACCGCTGCGCGTAAAGAGTAAGCGATCGTGCAATCGTGAAGGGCGTCCCTGCCAGAATTCAATGCTCATCGGTTGTACCTGGTAACCTCCCCAATGCTCAGGGCGCGGAACCTCTCCGGTGAATTTCTTATCGTACTCCCCGACGCGTGCTTCAAGTTCCGCACGATCTTTTAATTCCTGGCTTTGCCACGAAGCCCATGCTCCGATCTGGCTTCCACGCGGGCGGGATGCAAAATAATCGTCACTCACTTCTGCAGGAACCTTTGTACAGGTACCGATCACATGCACCTGTCGTGAAGAATCGGGCCAGAAAAAAGACATGCTCACACGGTTGTTCACTTCAATATCGTGCCCCTTACGGCTTTTGTAATTCGTATAGAACACAAATTGATTGTCCAGCACTTCTTTCAGGTAAACAATTCGGCTGCTTGGAATTCCTTGTTCATTTACCGTAGAAAGCATGAATGCATTCGGCTCAAGTTCTTTACGCTCAACCGCCTGTTTCATCCATTCTTCAAACAGATGGTAAGGATCTGCCACTTCGATGCCGTCGAGACGACCATTTTCAAACTCGTGACGTCCCTCTCTGAATTGATCCATGATTTCTTTCATCGTGCGGACTTTAGGGATATTACTCAATCTTCGTTGGATTCTTCCTCCTCTTCTTCTTCGAAATCGTCGACGATCTCACTATCTTCTTCATCCTCATCATCCATTCCCGATCCTGAAGCCGAGAATACAACTCCTTTTCCTGGTGATTCCTCTTCTTCCTCCTCAGGCTCAGGAACTGTTACTGCAGGCTTTCGGGAGATCTCGCGATCCAGATCTTCTGTATATGGGAAAATATCTACAATCGGAGAAACAATGATGGATGGAATCTGGAAGTCTACCATCATTCCCTTCAGGCTTTCGGTCATACGGTCGTATGCCTCTTTCACAGATGAAGCCTCGATCAGGAAATTCTGGGAAACCTTCTTGGATTTCTCGGAGTCGGCATCCACACTCTCATAGGTTACCTTGCACTTGTACCACACCCCGGAATCATCATACGCGAAGATGTCATGCAATTCCGTACGTGCAATTCCCGTAACGGAAAACTCGCCACGGATCACACTGCCCAATTCTTCATAAATACGGGCCTCGGCGTCAGTAAAGGTCATTGCTGCCAGCAGGTATGGCTCGGATACGCGTTTCAACGCCCCGTTATCCAGCTGCTTCGTATATTTCACTTTTACGGTGAACCAATTATTCATAGGATCGATCTTAAAAATGTGTGTTTGCAAAGATACACACACAATCCGATTGACCCGGAAATGTTAATAAGTTGTTGCGTGAACGTTAGAGATTGAATTTACGCCCATCTTTGAAGACGATGTACGAATTGTTGAACAGGGAAACCAGTACCGCATTTCCGAAAATCTCATATTCGCTGTTCATCTGGGTAGTGATCTCCGTCAGTTTACCATCGATCATCGCGCTCACACCTCCCATGATATTGCGAAAGGCCACCACATTGTTTTTCAGCAGGTAATCTTCCGGACGATATCGCGCCAGTTCCACTTTTTCTCCACCGGAAAGCGCATAGGTAAAGCCATTTTCTTCCCAAATAGCCACGTCGTCCTTTACATCCCAGAACGAAGCGCTGAAGTTGGACAATCGTTTCTTGACACCATTGCTGTAATACAGCAGATCGCCATTCTGATTTTCGTACACAATGAATCCGCGTCCTGCCTTGTATTTCGGCATGTGAAAGTTTTCCACATCAACAAACCTTCCACTTTCAAAAACCACAAAAGTTCCGGTCATCGGATCATTGAAAGCCATCACATCTGTTCCACCTTCAAACTCTACTCCATGGTGCGTTACGTCAATATCATACACCTGTCCACTCCAGAAGATCTTATTGTAATTGCCGTTATCGCGGAAAGCCACCACATTTTCTCCTACGAAATCAGGACTGTCCACGTCGCCAATTGATGTGTACAGCGTGTACGTCTTCCCATTGTAATATGCGTTCACCGAACCATAGCGCATGTCCTCATACACCACAATACTGTCGCGAAGCCAGTAATTGCGTGCATTGAATGTAAGCGTCTGCTTTTTTCCGCCATCCCAAAGATTGATCGTCTCTCCGATCTTCCAGATCAATAAATGATCGGAAACGGCATATTCCACGTTCATATTGGAAAGGTTCTCGGGTTTTCCACCATCAAATACGCGGAGATTTCCACGCATATCAATATAGCCGACCACATCATCCCCGGCTTTGAATTCCTTGATCGGTTGAAACTCGATCTGCCGGAAAAAACCGTCCTGAAAACTTCTGAAATAACCACTGAAATCGATCATCGGGATCACCTTCTGTGAAAAGCCAAAGGTTCCCGAAAACAGAAAGCAGACGAATAAAATTCTTTTCATGCCTTAAATGTACGCAAATTTGAAGCCAGGGTTGTTTTCATAATGGCTTTCCTTTTCAACGGCTCACATCCTTTTTTAGTATATTGTCAGTCCCGTCAGAGGAATGCCTACAGTCATCCGGATACCGAAATACTCCCGGTCATTTGAGACGTGGTATTATCTTTGGAAAGAAACGTTGTAACCGGGAAACGTTATACATTCAATGAATCGAACTGTGCTACTTCTTCTCTTCCTCGCCTGCCATGCTTTAGGCAGCGCTCAGGAAGTTCATGAACGGCGCCTTTCGGCTACGCTTCCGGAAGACGATACCACACAGTTTATCTTTGAATCCACTCTTTATTACACGGGAAGCAGCACCTCTGTTGACAACCACTATCGCTACATTCTGGAAGACCTGGCCGACTTGCTGGAAATGCACCCGACATGGACGCTCCATATACGCGGACATGTTTGCTGCGGACCCAGCGAAAAGATCAGTACGAAGCGTGCAAAAGGCGTATACGATTACCTGCATGCGCTTGGTGTGCCTGATGATCGGATGGATTACGCGGGTTACAGTGACCGAATGCCGGTTGCCTTCCCGGAGAACAACGAAGACGATGAAAACAGGAATCGTCGTGTTGATTTTGTAATTCATCGATAACTATTGTTGTTTTATCGAGGATTATTTTTACATTAGTGAGCTACTAGTCTCAAAAATGTCAAACAAAACAGACCTCTACGTTAAACAGATTGAAAAAGAGCTCTTTATCGCTTCACTTCGATTCGACGGAATTATACACGTCTATTTCAAACCGAATACCCATATCACGGTTGAACTTCAGAAAGAAATGCTGAGTGCTTATTTCGAGCTTACAGATATTTCCCGGCCGTTTATCTTTGAAGGAGGCGAGTTTGTTTCCCTGTCAAAAGAAGCACGTCTGAATGCCATTCAGATAGAACCGATCTCTCCGGTTGGAGCTTCGGCAGTTATCGTGAAAAATCTGGGACAACGTATTATTGCGGATTATTACTACCGTTTCAATAAACCCAAAAAGCCCTTGAGGGTATTCAAGTGCTTTAATGAAGCCGCCACATGGCTCAATTCGCTTAAGCTTGTGGAAGCGAATATACCAGCACCACGCTGGATTCCGGGTACTGATATGCACAACGAACAAACGTCCCCTCCACCCGCGCATTGATACTGCTCATTCCGATTTCGAGGATTTCCAGATCGTTTTTATAGCTCTGCACGAGCCCG
>JBNKYR010000251.1:0-5468 GCA_050300995.1 Crocinitomicaceae bacterium
CTGGCAGGTTTGTAGGATTGGTCCACTGCTTTCCGAGTCGTTTGGTGTAGAAGAGATCGCAGCTTCCCTGTCCTGTACGATTCGGACCGTAATCCCGTCCGGTCAGATTATCAGCACAGGCCACAAAAACAAGCGAGCGACCATCAGGGGCCAGGGTAGGGGCTCCTTCGTTCAGAACGGTATTGATATTGTCAGGCATCGGAACAGCGGTTCCCCAAATGTTGTTCGATCCGAGCATGGAAACGTAAAAGTCTTCCTGTTCCTTCTGTGGTCCCGAAACTCGATTGTCCGGAATGCGGCGTGTGAAAAGGATCGTTTTCCCATCCACTGTGATGGTCGGAAAGTACTCGTTGTACTGTGTGTTAATTCCCGGTCCGATATTGATCGGATCGAAATTTTGCGGATTTTTCAGAGCGGACACGGCAAATTCGCAACTTGCACGGATCTGGCGTGCCTTTCCGATAAGTTCCGGGCTGGCGTTCGGGTTTCGTTCAAACATTTCCAGGTTGCGAATGGCATCTTCATAATCGCCAACTGCCTGTTGAAGGTTCCCGAGGAAGAAGTATGTACTGCCTGTCGGGCTGTGATTCGGATTGATTTCCAATGCTCGTTTGTAGTGTGCAATCGCAGGTTCATAATCGCGAAGCATTTCATAAAACTCGCCGGCAAACATGTGCGCTTCCCAGAAATTCGGATCTTTTTCAATTGCGGCTTCCATCAGGCGAATACCTTCGCGAAAGTTGGGTGTATTCGTGCTGTAATCAATGGATTTGGATGGGGCCATTTTTCCTTCCTCGAAGAGTTTGATAGCCTTTTTGTTTTTCGTGGAGTAATACTGCGCGGTTGTACAACCAACAGACAGCAGAGAGATAAAGAGAATAAGGAAATATCGCATATCAGGGAATGTTCATGAATTTATGCGTCTGCAAGGAAATTTTCCAGTGCGGATGCGTTTTTACATAGTCGATGATCATCGGCAAAAATCGTTCCTGTTTCGACCATTCGGGTTGAAGATACAATTGACAGTCTGAAGATACTTTTTTTGCATGATTTTCCGCCCACTCAAAATCGGATGGGTGATTGATGATCACTTTCAGTTCGTTGGCAAGTGCGTAAGCTTCTTCCACAGGTGCTTTGAATTTTTTGGGAGAAAAGCAGTACCAGTCTACGTTTCCTTTGAGCGGGTAGCAGCCGGAAGTTTCCAGTCCGACACTGATTCCCTGTGCTTTCAAAGCTTCGGATAATGGTCCTAGGTGATGCATGCAGGGTTCTCCACCGGTAATAACGCAATAGTCGGCGTTTGTTTCAAGCACGGTTTGAATCAGGGAAGCCACAGAGATCATTTCATCTTCCGTGACCTCCCAGCTTTCTTTCACATCGCACCATACACAACCGACATCACAGGAAGCTGTACGGATAAAATAAGCCGCACGTCCGCTGTGTGCTCCTTCTCCTTGAATGGTATAAAAATGTTCCATCACTGGAAGACGCTGACCGGTGGGATCAAGGAAGCTGTTCATGTGATCAAAAGTACAAATTTAACCGTCAGGAAATGGTGGTTTCAATAGGTTCTACACGATCAATCTCACGAATGTACAATTCCATTTGTCCACGCGAATTGGGACGGAAATTCCGAACGAAGCGAACGTTTTCCAGCCATTGATCACCGGCGTAGGATCTACGCTCGAAAACGTTCTGGTGATGTGTTTCGTCAAAGGCCTCGACCAGGGTGATCAGCTCGCAATTGCGTTTCCTGATCTCATCCATAGACATGTTATAGAGCGGAGACTTGCTATTGATGTCGTGTACGATCGTCCAGGTCAGCGGAAAGAAATCAATGTGGTCGATCTGTAAGGGCAGGCGATGGTATTCCTTAATGATACCGTTCGTGCTGTTTTCCGAATCCATGGTCATCAGTACTTTTACGCTGGCCTTGAGCAAGGTCGAATTTCGCTGATTGACCATTTTGAACATGACTGCCTTGCCACCATTGTGATCGGTAATGATCACATTTTGGGAAAAGGCGATCTTGCTGGAAGGTTTGGAAAAGCGTCCGTATAACAATCCGGTGATCAACGCGATGATCATCAAGCCAACAAAGGATTCTACAACAGCAACGAGGTTGGCTTCCAGTCCTGAAGGTGCGATGTGCCCGTAACCGATCGTGGTTAGTGTTTGTACGGAAAAGAAGAAGGCGTTGAGAAAATCGGAATGGTTCGGATCAAGGCCGGACAACTGCTCAATTCCGATCATCAGATAAAGGAGGGCAAAGATCAGGTTGATGATGAGGTAGGCGGCAAAGGCCATCAGCACGAACTGAATCCAGTTCAGATCGATCATGAACTTATAAATGTCGCGAACGCCGGTTAAACCGCCCAGACGCCGGATGTTGTACGAGCCATCCTCGTTCATGATCCGGTCAATCTTCTCGTCATAATTCGACCCAAGTCCCGGGTCTTTGGTTTTCGTCATAAGACGAATTTAATGAAGAAGCCGGTTAATTCGATGAGTTCTGGAACCAATTATCGTTTAAACGATGGTATTCATTCAAAAACTGCCGTAAGGCGCGGTTGTGTTGTCCGGGTTTAAGGAAGTACGAGGTTTGTGAAATGTTCTCGAATGATTTCTTGATTAGTTCCAGGATGTTCGATCCGATCAGCATCTCAGACGCGCGTGTATCGAAATTGTAATTTTCAAACACGTCAATAATCTTGTTCTTGTTGTTTAGCTCCTGTAGGGTAGGGTTCTTTTTTCGTTGTAGTTCGTCGAGAAAAGGAAGGAGTTTTGCACTCAGGTTGACAAAGTGTCGCAAAACAAGATTGGCCTCGTTCAATCGGGCGATTTCATCTGCTTTCATGATATTCAATGTTTTACGTGCCATCTTATTCTAATAACGCTCAGGAATGACAGAACGTTGACTTCGCTACGTGTAAATGAATATGCCCCCGGGTTGATTTATCATTTCCCTTGTTTCATTGAAAACCAGATTGTCCTATATTTGCCGGAAACTTAATTCAACATCTATGACGAAAAATCTACTATCTGTAATCTCCATTTTTGCGGTATCACTGGCGTTTGGTCAAACCCAGATCGGAAACAGTGATATGGAACAATGGGAATCGGTGGCAACAGGTCAGGAACCGGTGAACTGGAACAGCTTTCTGAGCGGTACAGGTTCTTTTGCCGGTTTTGCGAGTGATCAATGCGACGCATCGTCTGATGTACGTCCGGGATCGGCAGGTACAAAAAGCTGTCACATTTTTTCGATCAGTACTTTTGGTATTGTTGCCAATGGGAACGTAACGCTGGGTCAGGTAAACATGGGAAGTGCAAACCCACCGTCTCCTGATAACTTCAACTTCTCAAAGACTTCGGATCCGAATCATTCGGAAGCATTGACAGATCATCCTGATTCACTGGTTTTCTGGGCGAAATTCAAACCGAACGGAGGCAACGGAAACGCGCGCGTAAAAGCAACATTGCATACAAATTACGATTACCGTGATCCTGAAGATGCAAACGCTGCTGCCGAAGTGATTGCAACTGCGGTTCTCAATTTTCCTTCGACCAACCTTACATGGGTACGTTTTTCAGTTCCATTTGATTATTCGGGACCGGCTTGTATTTCCGATCAGGCATTCATTCTGATCACTTTCACCACCAACATGACACCAGGTGGGGGAGATGCAGGTGATGAACTTTGGATTGACGATCTTGAGTTGATCTATGGCGGCACAACACGTGATTTTGACGGTGATGGCGTTACAGATGCTGATGAAGCAAACGATGGAACTGATCCGTGCGACTACTGCGATTTCGTGCTTGCCAATGCAACCGTGACTCCAAGTGCAGAGTGGGATGCCGCTGATTGCGATGGAGACGGGATGAACAACGCCTGGGAATTGGTGCTTGGTTCGGATCCGTTGGTAGCTGGACTTTCAGAACTGAACGGAATGCTCGTAAATGTAGCCATGAACAATACAAAAGGTGTGATCGTGGTTCAGTCCTCCGAGGAATTGATCGGGCAGTACGAAGTTGTGAACATGATGGGACAAACAATACAGTCCGGAGAGTTGAGCAAGGAAATTCCTTTCTCGCAGGCTGCCGGTATGTATGTTGTTCGCATGATCGTTGATGGTATACCTTACAGCTTCGAAATTTTGAAGCATTAAGAAATACGGGAAAAAAAAGTATTTTCGGGTCGTAGTAATATCTACGACCCTTTTTTATGAAATCAATCGCAATCCGCCGGATCGTACTTGTTTCCGCATTTTTTCTCACAGGAAACGTACTGGCGCAGACGGGAGTACTGAAAGGTACCGTAACCGATGATAAGGGCGAAGTCGTTGTGGGAGCTTCGGTAATCTATAAAGGCGACTTTACGATTGGCGCCAACACCGATTTCGACGGTAAATACAGTTTGGAACTTCCGGTAGGGGTGGCAAGGATCATTTGTCGCTATACCTCAATGGTGACGGATACATTTGATGTTGAGATCACAGCGGGCTCCGAGAAAGTTCACAACATTACCTTGTTGCCGTTTGCGGTGCAGGATCTGGAGGAGATGGAAGTGAAGGTCGGTAAATTCGACAAGCCTTTGGAGGATCAGACGGTTTCCATGGAAATCCTGAAGCCCGAGCTGATTGAAAACAAGAACACCCGAAGTATTGAGACGGCACTGGATCAAACACCGGGACTCAATATTCTGGATGGTGAGCCACAGATCCGTGGAGGGTCCGGCTTTACGTTTGGGGTAGGATCGAAGGTGGCTGTGATCGTGGACGATATGCCAATGCTTTCGGGAGATGCAGGTCGTCCCGAATGGGGCTTTATTCCTGTAGAGAACATTCACCAGATCGAAGTGATCAAAGGAGCAGCTTCCGTGCTTTCAGGAAGTTCAGCGCTCTCCGGATCGATTCATATCCGAACGGCATATCCGAAGGCGAAGCCAAAAACAAAGATCAATGTTTATACCGGGATGTATTCGAAACCATCCATTGACAGCTCTACCTGGTGGAATAATTTCCCGCTGATCACCGGAATGAATTTTCTGCACTCCCGTATGATCGGAAACCTTGATCTGGTAATCGGCGGAAACGTCAATTACGATCACGGGTACATCGGACCTCCGAAAACAGATGAGTTCGTAGTAAAGGACACGGTCTCCAATTTCAATGAGCAGCAAATGGCTTCATGGCGGGCACGATTGAATTTCAATATTCGTCACCGTTCAAAGAAGTTCAAGGGCGTAAGTTACGGGGTCAACGGAAATGTGATGTATTCCGAATCCAATATGGCCTTTGCCTGGTTGAATGATTCATCCGGCCTCTACAGTGGATACCCGGGAGCCGTTTTCCTGCGCGATCAGCTGATCTTTAATGTGGATCCGTTCATCAATTTCTTTACGCAGTCAAACGGAAAACATACGCTGCGCACCCGTCTCCTGTATTCGGACAACGAAAGGACAG
>JBNKYR010000252.1:0-5457 GCA_050300995.1 Crocinitomicaceae bacterium
CTGTGGCAGCCCATCCGGCAGTACTTCCCAGCAAGGTCCAGGCGGCTGCGTTGGTTTGGCTTCCCACATGGGTGCCGGGCTTGTAATAGATCTCAATTCCATAATTCCCGGTATCGAAGTCCATCGCGAACTGCGTGATATTCACGGATTGAAGAGCCACGATATCGAACATGATCCCGCTTTGACCATTATTGGTGAAACTGGGTGTGGATAACGGACCACATTGGCTGTAACTCTTTGCAGGTGTAAGCCAGATCAGCGCCGTAAAAAGAAGAAAGAAATGGATAACTTGTTTCATGTTCAGGGGCATCATTGTGCGTTGAGGCTATTTACGTGGGAAACCAGTTCGAATCCGGTAGAACTTACGATTGTGAACAGGCCTGTCGCCCGATCGAAAGTACATTCCGATACTTCCGGAATCGCCATGAAGTAATTGATGATAGTCTGAATGGTTGCTGGTTCTGAGGCAGCGGGTGATCCAGAATCGTCTGCGCTTGTGCTGGCAGTCCAACCAGCGTAACGACAGGTGTGAGCTGTAACTTCATTGGTGAGTTGGTTACTCGAGAGTAATTCAATGGAAGGTTGCTGGGAAGATTGTTCCTGTGCAAAAGAGACGCCGCACATCAGTAGCGCAAATGCGATCGCAGTAGTAGTTTTTTTCATGCAGTGTGATTCAAACAAATCAGAGCGAAAATTACAAAAATGTACGGTTGTATATTTTGTATTTCACATGATTTATCTAACAATTATCTAACGGGAAATAAACGAACATGGTTGCCTTTGAAAGCACCAAAGAATGATTCTTTTCCGGAGCCATTAACAACCCAAATGTATTGCTAACTTTGCACGAGAACCTCAAACACACAACAAATAAAGTCTGATGAAGATTTACAACAATATTCTTGAAACCATCGGGGATACACCACTGGTGAAGTTGAACCGCTTGACAAAGGACGTGAAAGCCACCGTATTGGCCAAGGTGGAAACAACCAATCCGGGAAACTCTGTAAAGGACCGAATGGCGCTTCAAATGATTGAAGATGCTGAGAAGGATGGGCGTTTGAAACCGGGAGGAACCATTATTGAAGGAACATCCGGAAATACCGGGATGGGACTCGCGCTTGTAGCAATCATTAAAGGCTATCGTTTGATCTGTGTGTTGAGTGATAAGCAGAGTAAAGAAAAAATGGATATCCTGCGAGCCGTTGGTGCCGAGGTGCATGTTTGCCCAACCAATGTTGCTCCTGATGATCCACGTTCATATTATTCAGTGTCACGCCGGCTGGCTGAAGAAATTCCAAATAGCTGGTATGTGAACCAGTATGACAATCCATCGAATGCCAAAGCACATTACCTTACTACGGGGCCTGAGATCTGGGAACAGACAGATGGAAAGATCACACATTTTGTAGTAGGAGTGGGAACCGGAGGGACAGTCTCAGGAGTTGGGAAATACCTGAAAGAGAAAAATCCGGACATCAAAATTTGGGGAATCGATACGTATGGATCTGTCTTCAAGAAATACCATGAAACGGGCATTTTTGATGAAAACGAGATTTATCCATACGTAACGGAAGGAATCGGAGAGGATATCCTGCCGAAGAATGTGGATTTCAGTGTGATTGACAAATTTGAAAAGGTGACGGATAAGGATGCTGCTGTTTACCAGCGTCGCCTGGCAAAGGAAGAAGGAATTTTTGTCGGAAACTCAGCGGGTTCCGCGATCAAAGGATTGCTTCAGCTGAGTGATGAGTTGAAGGAAGATGACCTGGTTGTAGTGCTGTTTCACGATCACGGAAGTCGCTATGTAGGGAAAATGTTCAACGACGACTGGATGCGCGATCGCGGATTCCTGGACGAAGATATTACAACGGCCGGTGCGTTGGTAGAAAAGCATCAGAATCAACCACTTGTTACACTTTACGGCGAAGAATTAGTATCGCATGCCATTGACAAAATGCGCAAGTTTTCGATTTCACAGATTCCGGTGATGAAGGACGGGAAATTTGTTGGCTCCCTGGATGATACCAAGGTTTATCAGTTGCTGGTCGATGATCCGGCCCTGCGAAATGCTGCGGTATCTTCGATTATGCAACCTCCGTTTCCGGTGGTTGATGCAGATACACATCTGGAAGACGTTTCAAAATTGATCAACAAAGACAATTCTGCGGTGCTCGTGGACCTGAAAGACGGTAAATATCATATTGTGACCCGTCAGGATGTGATCGCGGCAATTGCCTGAGCATGGAGCATAGCGACCAGATGGGGAGAAGCGTTTGGTTGGATTCCATTCCGAAGCGCATTGTCTCACTGGTTCCGTCACAGACCGAGTTGCTGTATGACCTCGGATTGGAAGAGGAGGTTGTTGGGATCACCAAATTTTGTATTTACCCTGAATCGTGGTATCGTTCGAAGACGCGTGTCGGAGGAACAAAATCCGTACACATCGGGAAAGTACGTGAGCTACAACCCGACCTGATCATTGGCAATAAAGAGGAGAATTCGGAGGCTGATATTGAACAGCTTCGCGAAATTGCTCCGGTTTGGATGAGCGATATCTATACTCTGGAAGATGCCCTTCAGATGATCGAAAGTATCGGGAGAATTTGTGATCAGAAAGAAAGATCACTGGAATTCACAACGAATATTCGTGTTGGATTTGATGAATTGAAAAAGACAGCCACGACCATGCCGACTTTTGGAAGAAGCGTTGCCTACTTCATTTGGGATGAGCCGGCAATGTTGGCGGGGAAGCAAACTTTCATTGATGCGATGCTGTCATGCTGCGGACTTGTGAATGCAACCAATGAATTGCGCTATCCTGCAGTTGAGACCGCTGAAGACCCTGAATATGTCTTTCTAAGTTCAGAACCCTATCCGTTCGGTGAAGCCCACCTTGAAATTTTTCGGAAGCGCTATCCCAATGCACACGTAATGTTGGTGGATGGTGAGATGTTTTCCTGGTACGGTTCACGCCTGTTGAAAGCACCGGCCTATTTTCGGAAAGTGCTAGATCAGATGACCACCGAGCAGTAAGCGGATAAATTCTACTGTCACGAAATGCCCCTCCCTGAAAGTGAGCGATCCGGAAATTTTCGCAGTATTGTTACCAGCATCGGTAATGGTCATTTCTATCCCGGATGTCTGATCTGCAAAGTCACGACCGGCAGTATAGGCTGCCATCAGCTCAAGAATCCCACGGATCATTCCTTTTCCATCCACCCGCATAAGCGCTGAAGGATTTCCGGAAAGTACAAGTATCTTTCCTGTTTCGGCTTGCTGCAATGCAGGCAGGGCATTTCTTCCAATGTAAATGGTGTGATCATCCAGTTGTTGATACTGAAACAGTCGGCCGAGGTAATGAAAGCGATCCTCGTGAACCTGGGTGATCAGTTGTTTCCTGGCAAGACTGTCCAGAATTGTTTTAAGCACAATTGGTTCTTCGAAATGCAGCATGGCGTCAGCATCCGGAACGATGCCAAAGTCAGTGTCTTCAACCAGTTCGGAGCCACGCAGGTTGATTGAAATGGCGGTAGGCTGAGGCAAGGTTTCCGGGAGTCCGAGGTCCGATGGGATGAACAGATCCGGAGGGAGCAATGTGGCTGTGAGATGCAGGCCTTCCGGAGGAAGTCGTTTGATCGGAGGATGTTTCTTCGCAAAAAGCGCAGACAGTTCAGCCGTTCCTTCAAAATCCAGTCGGTCGTCGGAAAGACGCAGGTCCAGTTGAAGATTCGAATAGGATGGCTGTTCGGAAGCCTCACTTCTGATCAACATCTGCGCGATGGAATTGGGGTGTTTTCCGGCAAGTTGAGTTGCGCTCAGGTGCTGGGTTTCGTTCAGCAGTTTTATTCCGAGTTTTTGAAGTTCTTTCGGAGAAAAATGAAGGTCGTACTGGCGGAGGAGTAATCCGGTTTGTCCTGATACGGCCACTGCTTCGAATTCCCGGGAAAGCTGATCGGGCATGCTTTTCAGAAAGGCATCCGGGTTGGACAGGTTAAACAGGATACCGGTGAGCGGGTGGCTTTCTTCGCGAATGGTGTAGATAACAAGATCGGCCGTGAAATCGATTCCTGATTCTTTGATCAGTTTGTTCTCCTGGCGGTTTTCCCATTCATTTATCAGCAGATGATACACGGATTCATCCCGGGAGGAAAGCAACACATCTTCAAGACATTTCTCAAACAGCATTCGTGTTTTTACCGTGAAAACAAGGTCGGCATTTGCCGGAACAAATTCCTGGTGTGATTGAGAAGATTCATGAAATACCACACGTCCGAAGGAGTGGATTAACCAGAGCAATGCCAGTAATAGCAAGCCTTTTACAGCCTTTTTGATTCGCCCTGATTTTCCCATGCGCTAAAAGTACGCCATATTGTTTAATCGCTAACTTTGCCCTATGAGAAAAATCGCGGGGTGGATTTTACGCTTGTTCGGTTGGACCATTGATGAGCATACACCAGTTGGGATCAAAAAGTGTGTGATCTGTGTGGGGCCGCATACTTCGAACTGGGATTTCGTGATCGGAAAATTGGCTTTCCTTTCTTACGGAGTACCTGTGAAGATTCTTATAAAGAAAGAGGCTTTCGTTTTTCCGTTTGGTTGGCTGCTGAAGGCGATGGGAGGTATTCCTGTGGACCGGAAGCGAAAGAATGTCAACCTGACAGATGCTGCCGTGGAGCACTTCAATAACAATGAAACGCTGTATATGCTTTTCACGCCGGAGGGAACCCGTAGCTACAATCCGAACTGGAAGAAAGGCTTTTACTACATTGCGCAAAAGGCTCAGGTGCCGATCTATATCGGGTACATTGATTACGCGAACAAGCGCGGCGGTTTTCACAGTTTGTTCGAGCCAACCGGAGATGTGGATGCCGATATCCGTTACATTAAGAATGTCCTGAAAGAATTTAAAGGGCGTTTCCCGGAGAATGGAATTGACGGGAATTAGGATTTGAATCGACCCGTTTTTTTGTCGTAGCCGTAAGGGCAATGCTTGCAGCCACTTTTGCAGCAATAGCCGCGTTTCAGATGATACTTTTCCGTGAATACGATATAGCCTTCCGGGCTGAGGTAGTATTCATCCTCGGCCAGTTTATTTTTCTTCGAAAAGCCCGACATATCATCGCTCATACTGCAAATTTAGCGGATATTTGTACACCGGCATGAAAACAAACCAGTCCATCGTTCAGGAGATCACAACTTCCGAGTGGAAGAAGAGAGGGATCAGGGTGTTTATCAAACGCGACGACCTGATCCATCCGGTTGTTTCCGGCAACAAATGGCGAAAGCTCAAGTATTCGCTGGAAATGTGCCGGGCTGGAAAGAACGTCGGGATCCTCACGTTTGGCGGAGCCTATTCCAATCATCTGGTAGCGACCGCTGCGGCCTGCAGTGAGCTTGGATTGAAGAGTGTGGGAATAGTCCGGGGTGATGAGCTGAATCCTGAAAGCAATGATA
>JBNKYR010000253.1:0-5394 GCA_050300995.1 Crocinitomicaceae bacterium
TTGGTATGTACTGGTTTATCAGCGGGATTATCCTGGATTTTTCTCCGCCCGCCTTCGAATACCTTCAGTTTTAATTGATGGAGAACAGGGGGTAAAGCTTCGGTTTTCGAAGTTTGAGAATGCGTATATTGTCGCCAAATCCCTTGTACATGAAATATCTTGTTTGTATCGTATTTCTCTTTGGTTTGAGCGCATTTCACGCTCAAAAAGTGGACATGTCCGTTTTCGAAAACATGAAGATGAGACAAGTTGGTCCTGCCGGAATGAGTGGGCGGATCACCTGTATTGATGTCGTGCAAAGTGAGCCGGACATCATTTACGTTGGTGCGGCATCCGGAGGTGTGTGGAAATCAACGAGTGGTGGTACAACATGGAATCCGGTGGGTGACAGTATGCCCACGATGAATATTGGGGCGCTTGCCATTCAACAATCCAATCCTTCGGTGGTATGGGTCGGTACAGGTGAAGGAAATCCCAGGAACAGCCAGAGCAGTGGGTATGGTGTGTTTCGATCCCTGGATGCCGGCAAAACCTGGGATCTCATGGGGCTTGAAAAAACAAGAAATGTGCATCGGATCATCATTCACCCGGACGACCCTAATACGGTTTGGATTGGTGCACAAGGTCCGGCCTGGGGAGATAACGAGAATCGCGGCGTTTACAAGACCTCTGATGGCGGTAAAACCTGGAGGCAAGTGCTGAAAGGAGATGCTTCCACGGGGATTGGAGATTTGGTTATTGACCCCACGAACCCAAATAAACTGATTGCATCCATGTGGGATTTCCGTCGGGAACCCTGGTCTTTCCGTTCAGGAGGAAAGGGAAGCGGTTTGTTTGTTTCCTTTGATGGCGGTGAAACCTGGAAACAGCGGACGCACAAAGACGGTTTACCGGATGGTGAGCTGGGGCGGATCGGATTGGCAATTGCTCCTTCGTCACCGGGGCGAATTTATGCACTGGTTGAAGCAAAGGAAAATGCAGTATACAGAAGCGATGACGGAGGGTTTAACTGGAATCGTATCAGTACGGACAAAAACGCGGGTGATCGACCTTTTTATTACAGCGATATCTATGTAGATCCGAAAAATGAGAATCGCGTGTACAGCCTGTGGAGCCGGGTGTCACTGAGTGAAGACGGCGGAAAGAGCTGGAAGGTTATTATTCCGTATTCCGGGGTACACCCGGATCATCATGCTTTTTGGGTACATCCGAACGATCCTGATTACATCATTATCGGTAATGACGGGGGGATTGCAATTACGCGGGACCGGGCCTCCACCTGGCGTTATGTACAGAACTTACCCGTAGCGCAGTACTACCACATCAATGTAGACAATGAGTTGCCTTACAATATTTATGGTGGGATGCAGGACAACGGTTCATGGAGAGGTCCTGCGTACGTTTGGGCGGCAGGAGGGATTCGCAACGCCTACTTCCATGAAGTGATGTTCGGAGATGGTTTTGATGTGATGCCGGATCCTGAGGAATCCTCACGTTATGGTTATGCAATGAGTCAGGGTGGAAACCTTGGGCGGTATGATTTGTTGACAGGGTATAGTAAAGATCTTCAACCGACTACATCAGATAGTGTAAAGCTAAGATTTAACTGGAATGCACCGATTGCGCAGGATCCGTTTGATCCGGCAACAATTTATTACGGGTCACAATTTGTGCACAAGAGTACAGCGCGAGGAGATGGTTGGGAACGTATTTCGGGAGATCTCACGACAAATGATACCACGTATCAGCAACAGGACAAAAGCGGAGGTTTGACACCCGACGTAACCGGGGCCGAGAACTACACCACGTTGACTGTTATTGAGCCTTCTCCGGTGGCAAAAGGCATGCTTTGGGCAGGTAGCGATGATGGACGTTTGCATGTGACAAAGGATGGAGGAAAAACCTGGACCTCCTGTGAGGGAAATATCAAAGGAATGCCTAAGGGAGCCTGGATTCCACAGATTCATGCCTCACGGCACAATGCAGATGAGGCATTTTTAGTGGTAAATGATTACCGCCGGAATAACTGGAAACCCTATCTCTTTCATACGACCAATGCAGGAAAAAGCTGGAAGCAAATTGCATCAGCTACAGATTTTCAAGGATATTGCCTCAGCGTTGTGCAGGATCCGGCGGTACCGGAGCTTTTGTTCCTTGGTACCGAGCATGGTTTGTATGTTTCCTTTGATAAAGGAGAAAACTGGAATCAATGGCAGCACGGTTTTCCCAATGTAAGCACGATGGATTTGAAGATTCAGGAACGTGAACGAGACCTTGTGGTAGGTACGTTTGGACGGGCAGCATATATTTTGGATGATATTGCACCCTTGCGGGATTTTGCTCAGAAAGGAATTGAGAAATGGGAGGAAGCAAAGCTTTTGATGTTTCCGGTGCCCGAATCATACGAAGTATCGTTCAAGCGTGCTCCGGGGGTGCGTTTTGGAGCAGATGCTACCTGGGAAGGAGCAAACAGAACAACAGCCGCAAGAGTACAGGTATTCTATCACAACCCGAAGAAGAAAGAGGAAGAAAAGGAATCGAAAGCGGTTTTCCGGGTCATGAATGAGGAAGGAGATACATTGCGCACAATGAAGGTTGATTTGAAAGAAGGAGTGAATCGTATCCACTGGCATCAGGACCAGAAGAGGGCACGGACAGCAAATACAAAGAAGCCGGAAAAAGATAGTGATGAGCTCGGTGGTTTTCCGGTGATGCCAGGTGTTTACACCTTGGAGGTCGAATGTGATAGTGTTAAAACGCAACAACAGGCAGTGGTGAGTGCCGATCCGCGTATGAGTCTTTCCGAAACCGATTTACGCAAGCGTCAGGAACATTTCAGGGAAGCACAGGAGTTGGTGGAAGCACTTACGGTTTTGTGCGATGCGCTTCGTGAAAACCAGCAGGCAATTAATCGCGTGAACAGCTTACTTCCTGAGAAGAAGGATGATGCACAGAAGGAACTTGCCAAACTTGGAAAGAAGATGAATGATACGATTCAGGGAATGCTTGATATGATCCTTGGAAAGGAAGATGTAAAGGGAATTTATCGCGGGGGAGATGAGCCGATTTCACTGGTGAATCGCGTTCTGTGGGAAACCTGGAGCAATCTTGAGGGCAATAACCAGCGCTACGAAAACATTTTACGTGAGGCGAAGAAGGCATTGAAAGGAGTTCAGGAATCCGTTGAACATTTTGTAGACAACGAGTGGAGGCAATACCGGGAAAAAGTTGGGGAAGCAGATCTCGATCCTTTCCGGGAATAGGACTTTCAGAAATGAATGGTCTGGCTTGGCAGAGAACATTCTCTGGCCACTTTTCCATCGGCCTTCAACACAAAACTCTTTGCGCAGATTTCCTGTACGTCACCTTCGTCAGATTCACTGAAAATGCTGTATACTGCAAATACGGAACGATCACAGGATGTTTCGATATGCGTTGCAACAACAGCGTCTAGCGTTGTCTGCGAAAAGTAATTCTCCTCTGAATTGTGGTGCTTCAGGCCGTGCTTTTTTCGAAGGTGTTCTTCCAGGATATCCTTTAACGTTAACGTTTCGATGTATTCTCGTCCGTTAAACACAAAATACGCGCATGATACCAGTCCGTCCGCAATTTCACAGGGAGTAGGCTGTGCAATGTGCAAAGCCTGTTGGGTGTGGATGTTCTGGTAACATCTACAATAATCCCGAATGGGGCAGTTTATTCCTTCGCAGTTTTGCACGTAAAAAAAGAAACTAAGTTAATATTCTTTGCATAATTTGTTCACAAACCTGAGTACTTTGTTTGCATCAGGTAACAACAGTTATTACATGATTCTGTGGTGAATCGTAGGCATATTTGCCGGAAATATACCCGTAAATCATCAAATTCTTAAATATTCCACTTAAATTTAAAGACACCTGTCATTCTGGCGAACTAAAACTATAACATGAAAACTATGCACTATGCGTTGGTGCTGCTCTCCTTTTTCGCAGTGTCAATTGTTCAGCCTGTCCTTTCTCAACGTCAACATCAGGAAATTACGCATTACCTGTCCGAATATCGCCTGGACCTGGGGCTTACCGAGGCTGATGCGAAGAATTGGACTGTGTACAATGAGCATACCGAGGAGAACTTCGGAATCACGTATAAGTACCTGCGTCAGCAATATGATGGGATCGATGTGTACAACGCAGTGGCCACTTTTGCTGAAGTAGATGGACGCATTATGCTTTCCGGAAACAATTTGCAGTCTGACATTGCCTCCCGGGTAAACTCTACTGATCCTGTTTTGTCTTCAGAAGAAGCATTGCGTAGAGGAATTCGTCAACTTGGCTTGAAAGAACCGGCTTACTTCGAATTGCTGGATTGTAGTGATGAGCATCATTGCCGTTTTTCAGGTGGAGCACTATCCAAAGCGGAAATTCCGGTGGAATTGATGTTATTTCCAACATCTACCGGAGAGATTCGTTTGGTTTGGGACTTCAGTATTTATCCTGAAACCGCACATTGGTGGAGCGTTCGCGTGGATGCACTGACAGGTGAGTTGCTCGATCAGGTTGACTGGGTAACCAGCTGCACGTTCGAAGGATGTCACAAGTCCGGTTCACATTCGCATGCCGGGCAAACAGTAAGATTGTCAGATGAGCAATTCATGTTCCCGATGCCGCCTCCTTCTACGGATCAATATCGTGTATATGCCCTTCCAACGGAAAGTCCCAACCATGGGCCACGCTCATTGGTTGTCGGGCCGTCGGATGCAATGGCTTCACCTTATGGTTGGCACGATGCCGATGGTGTTGCAGGAAATGAGTATACCGATACACGGGGGAATAATGTGTTTGCCTCTGAGGACATGAACGACAATGACGGACTCGGTCAAACTGCAGACGGTGGAGCTGCACTGAATTTTGACTTTGCACTGAATCTGGCGCAGCAGCCCTCGAACTATCTTGATCCTGCGATCACCAATTTGTTCTACATGAACAACATGATGCATGATATCTGGTACCATTATGGTTTCGATGAAGCTTCCGGTAATTTTCAGGATAACAATTATGGTAACGGCGGAGTGGCTTCTGATGCTGTTTTTGCCGATGCACAAGACGGAGGAGGGGTGAACAACGCCAATTTTGCCACGCCGGCAGACGGTCAGAATCCGCGGATGCAAATGTATATCTGGACATCCTCTACACCTCAGTTGTTAACGATCAATTCACCGGCAGGTGTTGCTGGTACTTACGGGGCAGAGGAAGCGAATTTTGGACCTGCGGTTCCTGCGACTCCGATCACGGCCGATCTGGCGATTTTCAACCGTAACCGGCCCTTCCTCACCGATAATCACCCCCTTACAAATCAAGGTGGAAGAGCCGGTAATTCTACAGCCGGGATGTATCGTTACGTTATCCCTGGAAATAC
>JBNKYR010000254.1:0-5358 GCA_050300995.1 Crocinitomicaceae bacterium
TTATACCAGCTTATAAAATGTCATCCTGTGCGATTGCGGGACAAGTGTTATCTTCGCGAAAATATTTACGATGGAGTCATTTAAGAGACGTTTGAAATACTATGGCATCGGTTTCGGTTTGGGACTGATCTTCGTTTTCTTTTTCTTCCAGAACCGGGGGTGCTCATGGTTGCCTTCGAATCGGGTGAAAAATGCTGTACTGGACCGTCTTATTGTGGTTTCGGAAGATACGGAGGAGAAGTTGAAGGAGAAAGGGATTTCCACCGATGAACTGATCGGTGCGCTGGATGATGGAGATGTGATTTTTGCCGAAAGTGATAAGGACGGTGAATCCAAGGTGTATGTGATCGAAAAGGACGGTGTGAAGTACGCATTTTCACTGCCATATGAGAGTTTTATTTCCGAAGCATTTGTTGGGGTGAAGGATAGCAAGATCGAAATGACGAAGGAAGGACTCGGGACAATCCTGCGTTTTCCGGCGGATGAAGACCTGGTGCATCCGGATTCATCGGATGTGGTAACCTGTCAGCAGGATAAACTTGGGTTAATTAGCCCACGGGAGATACTGAAATTGATCAAAAAGAGTGGAAAACTGGATTTCGGGAAATGTGATTTTGCCGAGCGACCAAAGCCATTGCAGTACATTGTGTTTGAAAAAGACGGAAAACCTGTTGGTGCGAGAATGATCTGGTACAAGAACAAATTAAACATTACCGGGTTCGAATCAGAACTGACGAAAGATTGTCATTGAGTTAAGTTAAAAACCAAACCATGTTAATAAAAGCGCCGTCTTCGTACTGCTGCAACTACAGGTTTTTATATTTTTGAGCTATGAAATTTTCTGCTGAGCAAATTGCCGGAATGCTGAACGGCACAATTGAGGGCGATTCCTCTGTTGAGGTAAATGCTCTGGCGAAAATTGAAGAGGGCTTTGCAGGCGCTCTTTCTTTTCTTTCCAATCCCAAGTACGAAGAATACATTTACTCAACGGCATCAAGTGTGTGCATTGTGAACGACACATTCAAGCCATCGTCCGATCTTCCGTCAACGCTTACGTTGATTAAAGTGTCGGATGCTTATGCCTGCTTTGCCAAATTGCTGGAGTTGTATGATTCCATGGTGAAAGAATCTCCGCGAATCGAATCGCCATCGTACATCGATGAGTCTGCGAAAGTAGGGGAGAATCTCTATTTGGGGGCATTTTCATACATCGGGCGTGAGAGTCGTGTCGGAGATAATGTGAGTATTTATCCGAATGTAAATATCGGAAGCAATGTGGAAATTGGTGACGGAACGATTATTTATGCAGGAGCTACGATCTATCGGGACTGCAAGATCGGGAAGAACTGTGTGATCCATTCCGGAGCAGTTATCGGAGCGGATGGTTTTGGTTTTGCACCGGACGCCAACGGGAAATTTCAGAAAATTCCGCAGATTGGAAATGTGATCCTTGAAGACAATGTCGATATTGGAGCCAATACTACAGTCGACCGTGCCACAATGGGTAGCACCATTATCCGTAAGGGATCGAAAATTGACAACCTGGTTCAGATCGGCCACAATGTGGAGGTCGGAACAGATTCTGCCATGGCAGCGCAAGTAGGAATTGCAGGTTCCTGCAAGGTGGGAAATAATGTATTGATCGGTGGTCAGGTTGGACTGGCGGGTCATTTGAAAGTGGGCGATCGTGTAAGGATTGCGGCGCAGTCCGGGATCGCCGGAGATGTGAAGGACGATAGCAGGATCATGGGATCTCCGGCCTTCGACAATGAAGAGTATAAGAAATCATACATGGGCTTTCGTCGCTTGCCTCAGATTTTGAAGCGACTGGCCTCACTTGAAAATAAGGTCAAAGAACTAACGAACAAATAAATGGCTGAAAAGCAACGGACGCTTAAAGAAGCGATCAAATTATCAGGAGTCGGCCTGCATACCGGCGAAAAAGTAAACCTCGAAATTCTTCCGGCAGCTGAAAATCATGGGTACAAATTCCAGCGGATTGATATGGAAGGTGAACCGACGATCAAGGCAGATTGTGACCTGGTGGTAGCTACCGATCGCGGCACAACTCTCGAACAGAATGGTGCACGTGTTTACACAACAGAGCACGTTCTGGCTGCATTGTACGGTTGTCAGGTAGACAATGCACTGATTCGCATTGACGGTCCTGAAATTCCGATCATGGACGGTAGTTCTCAGCCATTTGTAGATGCCATTTTAGCAGTTGGTATGGAAGAGCAGTCGGCAGACCGCGAATACCTTGAACTGACGGAAAACCTCAAGTGGGAAGACGTGGAAAAAGGTATTGAATTTCTGGCTGTTCCGGATGATCATTATCGCATTACGGTGATGGTGGATTACAAGTCGCCGGTACTCGGGACTCAACATGCCAGCATGTATCAGCTTACCGACTTTAATACTGAGATTGCTTCCTGCCGTACATTTGTGTTCCTTCGTGAATTGGAGTTTCTGGCAAAGAACAACCTGATCAAAGGAGGTGACCTCGACAATGCGATCGTATTGGTCGAACGCGAGGATGTGAGCAAGGAAGAACTGGATCGTTTGGCAAAGTTGCTCGGCAAAGAGGGGCTCGAGATCGCTGTTGAAGGGATCGGGGTGCTGAACAGTACCAAGTTGAAGTTTGAAAATGAACCGGCACGACACAAGTTGCTGGATATTGTAGGAGACCTTGCGTTGGTGGGAAAACCGATCAAGGCGCATGTGTTGGGAGCGCGTCCCGGACATTCAGGAAACGTTCGTTTCGCAAAAGTGCTGAAGGAATACATGAAGAACAAGGCGAAGGAAGGACGTAAATTCGATCTGGACAGAGAGCCTTTGTACGATGTGAATGACATTGAAAAAATGTTGCCGCACCGTTACCCGTTCCTGATGGTGGATAAGATCATGGAGATCCAGGATGAATCCATTGTCGGGGTGAAGAATATTACAATGAATGAACCGATCTTTACGGGGCATTTCCCGGGGAATCCTGTATTCCCTGGAGTGTTGCAGATTGAAGCAATGGCACAGGTGGGAGGTATTTTTGCCTTGAGCAAAGTGGAAGATCCACATCTGTATTCGACCTACTTCATGAAGATCGATAATGTGAAGTTTAAGCAAAAAGTTCTGCCAGGTGATGTGCTCGTGATGGAGTTGCGTCTCATTACACCAATTCGTCGAGGGCTGGTAAATATGGCAGGAACTGGATACGTCAATGGCAAGGTGGTCGTGGAAGCGGAGATGCTTGCTCAAATTATCAAAGACAAAGAATGATCCATCCACTTGCAAATGTTTCCAAAGTAGCACAACTTGGTGCGAACGTAACGGTAGAGGCTTTCGCTACGATTTACGACAATGTAACCATCGGGGATGGTACCTTCATTCACCCGAATGTGGTTATCTATCCGGGAACGACGATTGGAAAGAATTGCGAGATCTTCCCTGGAGCGGTGATTGGAGTACGTCCACAGGACCTGAAGTTTGATGGAGAGGAAACAACGGTAGAGATTGGCGATAACACGGTGATTCGTGAATGCGTAACGATCCACCGCGGAACCAAAGACCGTTGGAAGACAACGGTCGGAAGCAATTGTTTGCTCATGACGTACGTGCATGTGGCACACGATTGTCAGATCGGGGACAATGTGATACTTGCCAGCTTTGTTGGTCTGGCAGGGCACAATAT
Organism: Crocinitomicaceae bacterium; assembly: GCA_050300995.1. GTDB lineage: Bacteria > Bacteroidota > Bacteroidia > Flavobacteriales_D > Crocinitomicaceae > UBA4466. Next base: position 3,686 of record JBNKYR010000254.1, read on the forward strand.
TATTGAAGACTACGCCATTCTTGAAGGGAAAGTAGGAACTCAGCAATTCATTCGCGTGGGAGCCCATGCTTTTATTGCCGGAGCAACGCTGATCCGAAAGAATGTTCCTCCGTTTGTAAAGGCGGCCAGAGAACCGATCGGATTTGCTGGCGTGAACTCGGTGGGATTGCGCCGTCGCGGTTTCGATGATGAGGTGGTAAAGGAGATTGAGGATGTATACCGTCAGATTTTCATTATGAATAACACCATTAGTAAAGGGGTTGAGGCGGTGAAAGAGCAAATTGCTCCATCCAAATACCGGGATCAGATTCTCGCGTTTATTGCGGAATCGGATAAAGGGATCATACGGGGAATGATCTGAAGCCATGTTGAAGCGCGGCGATTTTATCACATTAGACATTCAGGAGTACGCTTTCGGAGGCAAGGGGATTGCCAAACTTCCTACCGAGTCGGGGGATTATATCGTATTTGTAGACAATACGTATCCCGGACAGGAAGTGAAAGCCCGGATCGTGAAGAAGCGAAAGCGTTATGCTGAAGCTGCACTCGTGGATGTGTTGAAGCGTTCACCGGTCGAAGTCACGGATCGCTACCAGGAGATTTCCGGTGCGCCTTATATTTTTGTTCCCGTGGAAGAGCAGGAAAAGGCCAAGAAAGCGTCCACACTTGAAATCTTTCGCCGCATCGGAAGGATTGCAGAGCCTGAAAAGATCTTTGATGAATTCATTTCATCCCCTGAGCACTACTTCTATCGCAATAAAATGGAGTATAGTTTTTCCTCCATTGGGCACAATATGGAGACCGGTGAAGATATCGATAATGATTTTGCGCTGGGTTTCAAGCGGCGTGGGACATGGTGGAAGGTAGAGTCGCTGGACAGGCCGGATGGCTTGTTTGACGAGCAATGGGAATTGTTGTTGCCTGAGTTGCGTGCCCTGTTGAAATCAACCGGATTGCCGGCCTGGCACCCACCTCAGAAAAAAGGATTTTTCCGCCACATTGTGGTGCGAAAGTCGTTTGATCAGGATAAACTGCTGTTCAACCTGGTGACGTCATCCGAAGGAATTAAGAAATTTGATCCGCGCATTTTTGTGGACTTTCTTGTAAGTCGATTGGGAGATCGCGTAGCAGGGATTCAACATACGATAAACGATAACGTGGCTGATCGTGCAAAGATCGAGAACGGTGAATGTGATTTGCTGTACGGAGAGCCAGTGGTCATAGAACGTTTGCTTGGTCTCGAATTCGAGATCTCAATGGAAAGTTTTTTTCAGACCAATCCGAGATGTGCGGAATTGCTCTACAACAAGGCACTTGATTACGTTTTTGAGGAGGAGCTGGCCGCGAATGATGTGGTTATGGATCTCTTTTGTGGAACAGGAACAATCGGGCAGATCCTGGCCTCGCGCCAAAAGGATGTTCGGATCGTTGGGGTGGATATTGTGGAAGAAGCGATCATTGATGCCCGGAGAAATGCCGAACGGAATGGAATCAGCGATATCGAGTTCTATGCGGCAGATGTTGGTAAATTTCTTCGTGAGTATCCCGAATTTGTAGGGAAGATTCGCACAGTGATCCTTGACCCGCCGAGGGCAGGTATCGCGCCAAAGACCTTGCAAAAGGTCATCGCCCTTGGAGCAAAGGACATTGTATATATTTCCTGTAATCCATCG
>JBNKYR010000255.1:0-5343 GCA_050300995.1 Crocinitomicaceae bacterium
GCTGAATGTGGTTATTGGCTCCCATGTGAACATCCATTACAATTGCCGGTTCGGGATGAGTTACCGGATCTGGGATCGCCTCGAGCTGAACGCGGGCGCTTCCTTTGATCATTTTTCAAATGGCAACACTGCGGAACCCAACATCGGGTTGAACAACCTGACCTTTTATGGCGGGGCGATCTGTCGGGTGGGACGCAAAACAGAGCGCAACCTCGATCCGATACCAGAGCACGAACGGTCTGTTTACTGGGAAACTTTTGCCAACATCGGAGCGAAACACACGCGTTACTTTTCTTCAAAGTATTACGCTGTGGTTTCACTCGGCGGGGAGTTCGGCTATGCATTGTTCAGGGGCTTCCATATTGGTAGCGGGGTGGACTTGTTCTACGACTCCTCAATTCGTGATCAGCTAAATGGTCTGGACAGACCCTATCGAAGTTCAGACTCTTTTCAATCCGGAATTCACATTTCACAAACAGTTGCGTACCGAAAATTCAGATTCACCCTGCAGGAAGGAATCTACATCGGCCTTCGCGAGCCTATCAATCATCATGTTATGTACAACAGGGCTGTCCTTAAATATGCCGTTACGGATCACTGGATTCTGCGAATCGCCATGAAATCCCACCTGCATATTCTCGATTACCCGGAACTTGGATTTAGCTACAAATTCTGATGAAAAGCATCTTCTATATCACACTTGGCCTATTGGTTCTTTCCTCGTGTAAAAAAACCGCAGAGGTCACTAAGGTTGTTCTGCCCGGAGCATTTCATTCCATTGAGGTAAACAGTTCCTTCACGATTAGATTAAAGGAAGATTCTGAATATTACCTCGAAGTCATTGGCAATGAAGAATTCGTTGATGCCGTAACTTCCACGGTTTCGGACAGCATTCTTCGGATCGAAAGTACAGCAAAGGACAAATGGACACATCCCACCAGCAACAAGGTGACCATCATTATTCATGCTCCGCCCCTCAAAACACTTACGGCGAATGAGACCTGTCTGATCAATACTATCACGCCGATTACTTCGCAGGAATTCGGGTTGATCCTTAAAAGTAAAGCCAACGAGGCCGAGCTTGATCTGCACTGCCACACCTTTTATTACTGGAACAATTTCCCCTGTGGCGGCATTGTCACTCTTCACGGTCAAACCGATGAGCTGAAGATCTGGAATACGGCAATCATGACAGTGGATGCGGGTGATTTAACCACTCCGTTTGCCCTCGTTGAAAACGACTCAAAGGGTGATTGCACGGTGAACGTCAGTGGTTACCTCCGATATGGAATCACTAGCCAGGGAAACATCCAGCTCTACGGAAATCCGTCGACCATCGAAGAAATCGACCACACGGGAAGCGGAGATCTCATTAAGCACTGATTGACTTATCGCTTGCTGATCCGCCTGTATACGGGAATACCGTCAGCCCACAATCGCAGGTGATAGATCCCCGAAGGCAAATCAGAAAGGTCTACCCCGGTAAGTCCTTCCTGCGAGGATAACTTCAGCAAAGCACTTCCGTCAGTCGCATACATTTGTAGCTCCGTCACTTTGTTTCCTTTAATCTCCAGGTAGTCTGTTACGGGATTCGGTGTAAGCATAAGCTGAAGACCCATCGGATCATCAAATCCCAAATGCGTCAGCAGGTATTCGCAATCTTCCCCGGAAGGATTATACAAGGAAAAACCATCGTCTTCAAAACACTTAAAGCTCAGCATATCCAACTCCACAATCACCATTGAATCGCACGTCCTGAACCATGGAAACAAATAAGCGGGTCCACCGAAACGTTCATTAAAATGACCGTCCAGCCCAACCGCTGAATTCCCCAGACTCTCCAATTCGATGTATCGGTAGCTTGTACCATTGATCACTTCTGTCCCGGCAGCAGTCACCTGCACCATCGACGTGTCTCCACACACCGGATCAGCCCATGACGGCGGGTTTGTGGAGATGATCCATGAATCACCAGGCTGAGCGCCAAAATCAAACAATACATGATACTGATTATCTTCCCATCGATATACGGTGTCATTGCTTACACGGGTATACTCCGGTGGAAAAGCTTGCGGGGCACCCAATTGCACGATCGGCCCACCAGGCCCGGACTCCCCGAAAGCATACCTGAGAATTTCAATTTTTTGACTGGTCATTCCGCCCAGCAAGGTATCCTGCGTGTACTCAATTCTGTAGAAGCCGCCTATGGCAATGTTCCAGAAATCATAATGCCAGACAGCATTGGGTTGAATCCAGGTCTGCGCAAATGAAAGAGTCGTGAAAAAACAAAACAGGAAGAGTGTTACGGTCTTTTTCATGATAGTAGAATCTATCAACAGAACGTAAGAACTTACTACAAGGTTAAAAAAGAAGGATTTAATCCCGGTAAAGTGTCGCCTTCACAGCCTTTACGATGCGCTCTACATTCGGCAGAGCTTCATCGATCAGCGTTGGTGAAAATGCAAAAGGAGTATCTGTTTGAGTCACACGATAAACCGGTGCATCCAGGTAATCGAAAGCATAACGCTGAAGGTGGTACGCAATTTCGGAAGAGATCGAAGCCAACGGCCAGGATTCTTCAACTACCACACAACGGTTTGTTTTCTTCACCGATTCAACTACTGTTGCGTAATCGATCGGACGCACGGAACGCAGGTCAACAATTTCGCAGGAAATGCCTTCCTTCTCCAATGCTTCGGCTGCCTCATGTGCAACTTTAATGATCTTCCCGAACGACACGATGGTTACATGTTCACCGCTTCGTTTGATATCCGCCACCCCCAACGGGATCAGGTATTCTCCTTCCGGAATTTCACCTTTGTCGCCGTACATTTTTTCCGATTCCAGAAAAACCACAGGGTCGTTATCGCGAATCGCTGATTTCAACAATCCTTTTGCATCGTACGGTGTCGATGGCGTAACCACTTTCAACCCGGGAACGTGCGCATAAAACGCTTCGAAACTTTGTGAGTGCGTCGCAGCCAATTGTCCGGCCTGACCATTTCCCCCACGGAAAACGATCGGACAGTGGTACTGACCTCCCGACATTTGCAACATCTTGGCAGCACTGTTAATGATCTGGTCAGCCGCAAGGATCGCGAAGTTCCAGGTCATAAATTCCACGATCGGACGCAGCCCGTTCATGGAAGCTCCCACACCGATTCCGGCAAAACCAAGTTCGGCAATTGGTGTATCAATTACCCGCTTGGAACCGAACTCATCCAACATCCCCTGGGAAACTTTGTAAGCGCCGTTATACTCCGCCACTTCTTCTCCCATCAGAAAAACCCCCTGGTCGCGTCGCATTTCCTCCGACATCGCCTCTCTTAATGCTTCTCTAAATTGTACCGTTTTCATACGTTGCAAGGTTTAAAACCACCCGGATTTGGGATGCCAAATGTAACAATTTTACAGGTAAGGAATAAAAAAAAGATCACGGAAGTGCAGGAATCAACGAAGTGTGAGCAAAGTACACATCAGACAGGCCAGATTTCTCCCCGAAATTGACCCGAAAAACATCAAGTTTTTATTACCTTCGCACACGATTTAACGAAAAATAATTCTATGAAAATACTCGTATGTATCAGTAAATCTCCGGATACAACGTCGAAAATTGCCTTCACTGACGGCAATACCAAATTCGATGAAAACGGGGTTCAATATATTGTCAATCCTTACGACGAATGGTATGCCCTCGTTCGTGCTCTGGAATTGAAAGAAGCAAACGGCGGATCGGTAACCATCATTACTGTGGGGACTGCGGCGGATGACTCGGTGATCAGAAAAGCACTGGCAATCGGCGCTGACGATGCTGTTCGTATTGACGCCGAACCAACTGACGCTTATTTCACTGCGATGCAAATTGCTGAATATGCAAAAACCGGTGGATTCGATATGGTGCTTACCGGTAAGGAGACAATCAATTACAATGGTTCTCAAGTGGGCGGCATGATTGCTGAAGCAATGGACCTTCCATTTGTTTCCCTCGCGTCCAAACTGGATGTAAGCGGCAGCACTGCAACCCTCGAAACGGAGATCGTAGGTGGCGTTCAGATCGTTGAAGTTGGTCTTCCTGCAGTAATCTCCTGCGCCAAAGGAATGGCAGAGCAGCGAATCCCGAACATGCGTGGAATTATGGCGGCACGTACCAAGCCACTGAATGTGGTTGCTCCGGCAAACGTGGATGCACTTACCGCATTTGAAAGCTATTCACTTCCACCGGCAAAATCGGCATGCAAGATGATCGATCCGGAAAACATGGAGGAGTTGGTATCCCTTTTACACAACGAAGCAAAAGTGATTTAAGAAATGGCAACAATCGTATATATCAACAGTCGTAACGGTTTGGCAAAAAATGCCCTGGAGATCGTTACTTATGCAAAGAAACTGGGCAGCGATGTGATTGCTGTAACCACAGGCGGCGCGGATAGCAATCTGCTTGCAAGCCTCGGAGAATATGGTGCATCAAAGGTGCTTGTTGATCGTTCTGTGAGCACAGACGATTCGCAGCAATTGACCAATGTGATCGCCTCTGCCGTAGAATCATCAGGCGCCGATACTGTCGTATTTTCTCACGACCTGGTAGCAAAAGCAGTTGCTCCTCGTTTGTCGGTACGTTTGAAGGCAGGACTTGTTTCCGGTGCTACAGATGTTCCTTCGGGAGACTCCGTAAAAGTAAATGTATTCTCCGGAAAGGCTTTCGGAATGGTGAAGCTGAATTCCGGAAAGAAGATCATTTCTCTGCTTCCGAACAGTTTTCAACCGGAAGGTGGAGGAAGTGCCTGCGCCGTAGAAGAATTTAACGGAAATGCCGGAGATGCACGTGTAAAAGTACTGGATACGAAAAAGCCGGAAGGAGATATTCCATTGCCGGAAGCAGAATTGGTTGTTTCCGCAGGTCGCGGACTGAAAGGTCCTGAGAACTGGGGAATCGTTGAAGACCTTGCAAAAGCGTTGGGTGCGGCAACAGCTTGTTCACGCCCGGTGGCTGACATTGGTTGGAGACCTCATCACGAACACGTAGGACAGACCGGAGTCGCGATCCGTCCAAACCTGTACATCGCAGCGGGAATTTCCGGAGCGATCCAGCACCTTGCCGGTGTGAACGGTTCCAAAGTGATCGTGGTGATCAACACCGACCCGGAAGCACCTTTCTTTAAGGCAGCAGATTACGGAGTAGTCGGAGATGCTTTTGAAGTACTGCCACGCCTGACAGCTGCAGTCGAAAAATTCAAAGCGTCCCACTAAGGTATTCCGTTAGAAATATTATTTTTACAAATGGAAAGTACGTTAGGGAAGCGAATTGTTGCTTCCCTAATTGTTTGAACAAAACCGGACTTGACG
>JBNKYR010000256.1:0-5339 GCA_050300995.1 Crocinitomicaceae bacterium
AAACCCATTAGCTGTGAGTGCGTAACGGCGAGTCTTTCCTTCAACTTTTGGTAAGTCCTGCATAGCCACTTCCACCCTATCGCCCGGCATTGTATGCAAGAATATCTTCATGCATGGTGATTACTTTTTATTGTTTTACAACTTTTAATTCGGTCACGAATCCGTCGATACCGTAAACCTCGACCAGATAGACTCCTGGGCTTCCCGGCAATTCTAACTCCGTTTGATCCGTATTCGATACGTGTTTAGTTCCTGTCAACTGTCCGTCGATGGAACGTATTTTAACCTTTATATCCTCCTGAACTGTCCCGAAGCGAAGCGTGCATTTGTCATGTGTCGGGTTCGGATAAACTGAGAGGCCAATAGTTGTTTCTTCCTCAGCTACACTTACCTCTGGCATATTTAATTTAACAACAAAGGCATCGCGTTGGCCGAACGCAGCGATCGAGTAGTCCGCTGCCCCCGGGTCGAAATCAACGTCATGGAAGAACCAGCCGGTCAGATACAGATTTTTGTTGGCATCTATTGACATGGAATTCGCTCTGGCGGAATGTGTTCCGTTGAATTCTTCAGCCAGCACAAAATAACCGTTTGAGTCAAGCACGACAACATAAAACTCTGACCAGTTATCCGCGTAGAGTGTATGCGTGCCTGCTTCCGGATCGAAATCACAGTCGCTATAGAATTCACCGGTAAGGTACAGGAATCCGTTATCGTCGATGCACATGGCGTAGCATTGATCATGATTGCCTCCGCCAATACGTTTGGACCAGGAATAGTTACCCGCTGAATCAAGACGTGTAATGTAGATGTCCAGCATGTCTGAAGACGACATCAGGTTGATATCTGTGCCGGGGTTAAAATCGGCAGTTCCCTGGAAATCTCCGGCCAGGTAAACATTTTCGGATTCGTCGAGCACGATCGAAGATACATAGCCCGAAAAATTACCGGCTACCACGTTTTTCGCCCAGATCATGTTTCCGGAGGTGTCTATTTTGGCCACATAACCGTCCACGGACCCTGCCGAAGAAAGCAATGTTGTTCCTGGTCCCGGTTCCACATCTGCCGTTCCGAAGAGGCTTCCGAGGAAATAAATGTGTTTTCCCCGAATCTCAGGAAAGCCGGCCCCGTCAAAATCAGTACCGCCAAACCGCTGCCCCCATTTATAGTTTCCAGCAGTGTCCAGTTTTATCAGGAAGCTGTCACTTTGACCAAGTGAAGTGTGATTTTCAGTGCCAGGTCCGGGGTCAAAATCCATTGTTTCATAAAAGGTCCCCATACAATAGATGTTTTCGCCGTCAATGGCCAGGCCGAGCATGGATTTATCGCCACTTCCCTGGAATGGTTTAACCCAGATACAATCTCCATTCGGCGAATATTTGGCTAGAAACATGTCGTAATTAAATCCGTTCACGGCAACGAGTGTGTCCATATCAAAAAACACGCTGTCGACGAATCTTCCAGCCAGGTATACATTGCCGTCGTTGTCTGTCTTAACACGTGTGGGATAAATAAAACTACTTCCGCTAACCTGCAGTGCCCAACTGAAATTTCCGTTCGGGTCGAGTTTGCTCAGGTAAGTATCAATACTGCTGGATGTGAGTGTGTATGTACCCGTGCCCGGATCCAAATCCACTGTGCTACTGAAATAACCGGTGGAATAGACATTCCCGTTCGGGTCGTGTGTTACGTACACCCCGACATCTTCACTGATTCCGCCCAGTTGGCCTGCCCAGTCGAGGTATTGTGATTGGACAGTTGTGCTTAGGAGGAAGAGACAGGCAAACAAGTTGAGCGCTTTCATGTATTGAAAAATTTTCCGGTTTAAGAACATATGGTGTCGTTTAGCGATTGAAATTACAAAAATTAGAAATGTGCTTGTTCGAACTTCGCTATTCCACCATCAGGTTGCAGCCTCGAAGATCAGCAAGATCCATTCTTCCCATAATTTCGAAGCCGTTGTCTGAGATTCTTCCCAGGTCCTGCGTTTCAATGAAGGAGCAGCTATAAAGGTTAGCCAGGTCAATCACGTTGATACCCCCCGTTTTTCCGGTTTCTTCCCAGGAGAAAGGATCGTCGGTATCCCGGATCAGAATCCGCAGCGTGTCAGAGGTTTTGAAAATGCCGTTTTCCGCACTGTATGCCTGCGACAATAGTTCTGTCATTCCGTATTCCGAGGAAATACGAGGTCCGCTGAGTCCCTGGTGAAGTGTATCGTGCAATGCACTTTTTGTGAGTTCCTGACGGCGGCCCTTCATACCACCTGTTTCAATGATACGTGCCGTTGAGAGATCCGGGTGCATTGCAGCGAGATCAAGAAGGGCATAGGATACCCCGAAGATAACTACTTCGCGACCTTCCGTGATGGCTTGCTGATAGCGTTCGGTCAAACCCTGGAGGTCGTCCAGAAAAAAGCCACTGAGTGGATGATTGGTGCGTCGGATCAGGTGTTCAACCATATATACCAGGCTGGAGTTTCCTTGCTCCAGATAATTCGGAAGCAGTGCCAGGATCACTTGCTTTTCCGGATTGCCAATCAGTCGATCGTAGCCCTGATTGAAGGCGCGTTCGTAAAGCGAGGCCTTTGCTACAAGATGGCGGCTGCGTGTTCCCCCGGTGCCACTGCTCATGAACGTGAGTTCAGCCTGCACTTCACTGGAGATTACGTCATGCGATTTGAAAAAGCTGATGGGTAAAAAGGGAATTTCCCAAATCGTCTTCGGAGCGGTGATCCCTAATTGTTGAACATACTCCCGGTAAATGGGAACATGCAGAGACTGGTATTGGAAAACTTCCAGAGCGAGCGTTTCAAATGAAACTTCATCCCGGACATTCAGAATACGGTCTTCCAACGATTGCATAAATCAAAGATAAAGAGAAAGACCAGAGATTTGGAGACATTCGACAAAAGACGGGTGAATATCCGAATGAGGTCCCAGGTCTTTAGTCTAACAGTCTAAAGTCTGATCAAAGCGTCATCCCCACGATCACCGCTGTCATAAGGCAGGCAATTGTTCCGCCAATCAGTGCGCGGACACCCAATTGTGACAGCAACCCTTTGCGGGTAGGAGCAAGAGCACCGATTCCACCAATCTGGATTCCGATGGAGGCCACATTCGCAAAGCCACAAAGCATATAGGTGCTCATGATAATGGACTTCTCACTCAGCATTCCTGAGTCTTTCATTTCGCCGAGACGAGGATAAGCCACGAATTCGTTCAATACTGTTTTGGTGCCAAGCAATTCACCGACGTAGATTGAGTCGGCCCAGTCAACGCCCATCATCCAAACAACCGGACGGCAGGCATAACCAAGAAGGAATTCAAAGGACAGACCACTGTAAACACCACCTTTTGAAATGGTCTCGTTCAGGCCGGACCAGCCACCGAACCAGTTCAGAATTCCGTTGGCAAGAGCCATCAATGCAATGAACACAAGCAACATCGCACCGACGTTCACCGCCAGACGTAAACCATCGGATGTTCCATTGGAGATTGCCTCAAGTGCGTTCGTACCAATCTTATCTTTGGTAATTTCCAGTTTTTCGTTGATCGTCTCCGTTTCCGGAACCAGGATTTTGGCTGCAATGATTGCAGCAGGAGCCGAAATGATGGAGGCGGTAAGCAGGTGTTTGGCAAAGAAGGCCTGCTGCTGCGGATCGTCTCCTCCGAGAAAACTAACATATGCAGCAAGCACTCCGCCGGCAATTGTAGCCATTCCACCGGTCATCAAACACATGATTTCCGATCGGGTCATTCCAAGCAGGTAGGGTTTTACCAACAAGGGGGCTTCTGTTTGTCCGAGGAAGACATTTCCTGCCGCTGCCAGGCTTTCCGCACCGGAAAGACGCATGAATTTCTTCATCACCCATGCAAATGCGTAAACGACTTTTTGGAGAATCCCCCAATAGTAGAAAAGGCTTACCAGTGCAGAGAAGAAAATGATGGTCGGAAGGACCTTGATGGCAAATGTGAGCAACGGTGCCTGTACGGCGTTGGTTCCGAACTGGGCAAAAAGGAAGTTGACACCTTCATCGGTGTAGCCGATAAGTCCTACAAATTTTTCACTGATCCAGTTGAAGCCGGTGGCAACAGCCGGAACTTTCAAAACAAGTAGGGCAATGATGAGTTGCAGGAGCAGTCCTTTAAGGACGAGAGGCCAATCTATAGCTGCGCGGTTGGCGCTGAAGAGCCAGGCAACAATGATCAGAAAAGCCATGCCTAACAATCCCCTTCCGATGGAACTGATGTTGAAGGTCATCGGTGATTCCTTGAGCTTGGTGGGCTGCGTCAGAATATAATCTTTGGATTTTGATCGAAGGATCAGCTCGTTCTTTTCGAGGCGAACGGTTAGTTCATCAACACCACTTTCCTGGATGATCTTGTCACCCGATTTTGTTGCTACCAGTTCACCGTCGTAGTAATAAAGGATGCGTTGACCCGCCGAATCAGTGATCAGTACGGTGGAATCAATACTTTGTTCAGCGTGAACAGTGCGGAGCAGGCGAAGCTGATCATGCGCCGGGTCGAATTCCCAAGCACAAACAATGGTGTCTTTGGATAACAGGTTGTGACGTACCGAATCGCCATCAAATGCCAGAAATTGCCGTTCCTTGGTGTACCATGTCCCGTGCGCGAAATCTGTTGATTTCAGGTGGCTTTTCTGTGCAAGTGAAACGAAGTTTGCGCCAAGCGCAAAAAGAAGGAGTAGTAGTATTTGGCGGTAAAGGTTCACACGTAGTTTAGTTGCTCGAACGGCGGTTGATCTCATCCCGGATCTTGGAGGCCAATTCGTAATCTTCGTTTTCGATGGCCTGATTGAGTTGCTTCTCGAGATCTTCTACAGAACTTGTCTTCAGTGCATCTTCCGGTGATTCTTCCTCTAGCGCTTCGGCGAGCATGTCTTCCTCATCCATCGAAGATTGATCGAGCATGATCCCCGCACTGGAAAGAATACTTTCGAACGTATACACCGGACAGTTGAATCGTACACCGATTGCGATAGCATCTGATGTGCGGGCATCAATTTCAGTTGTTTTGCCACCCTGTACACAAACCAGTTTGGAGTAGAAAATACCTTCCACGAGTTTGTAGATCACTACTTCGGTGACCTGAATATCAAAGGTGTCAGCAAAATTCTTAAAAAGATCATGCGTCAGTGGACGCGTCGGAACCATTTTCTCCAGTTCGATCGCAATGGCCTGTGCTTCAAATCCACCAATGATTATTGGCAATCTCCTTTTGCCCAGCGTCTCACCAAGGATGAGGGCATAGGCTCCGCTTTGTGACTGACTGTATGACATGCCAATAATTTCCAGCTTAATTTTTTCCATTCTCTAT
>JBNKYR010000257.1:0-5335 GCA_050300995.1 Crocinitomicaceae bacterium
ATCAATTTCCAGAATACGGGAACAGATACAGCGCAAAACGTAATTATTCGCGATAACCTGAGTGACTATCTGGACTGGTCCACTTTTGAAGTCCTTTCAAGTTCTCATTCCATGTACGCGCATCTATCTTCCTACGGAGAATTGAAGTTCAGTTTTCAGGACATCTACCTTCCGGACAGTGCGGCATCTCCTGAAGGCAGCAAAGGATACCTGAAGTATAGAATCCACTTGCTGGATAATCTACCGGCCGGAACCGTCATCGAAAATCACGGAGCGATCTACTTTGATCAAAACCCACCGATTATCACCAATATTACCAAACATACCATTTTTGACTGCGATTGGATGACAGGATATTCTCTGGATACGAATAATCTATGTTTGGGTGATCAGTCGATTCTGACCTCTACCGGGGATTATATAGAAACAATTTCCTGGGTTATTGACGGAAATGCTATCTCGGATAGCATACAGGCCAATTACCAATTTGCAGCACTGGGGAATCACACGATCCAACTCTCCGTATCCAATCCTTTGTGTGCCCTTGATACCACATTCATGATTGATATCGGACAACGTCCCCCTTTGGACATTTACGCTGTTCCTTCAGCTGTTATTTGTCCGGAAGACACCCTGACATTAAACTCAGGAGACGTGAATAGTAATTGGTTTGTGGACGGTGGATTTGTACTGATGGATTCCGTATATCAGGTATTCGACGCCGGAATTTACACCGTTCAACTTGGAACCGGGTATTGTATTTCCTATGATACGCTCAGTATCTCCGAACAGTACATCCCTACCCCGGGAATCACCAGTAGCACAGGGGAAATGCTCTTGTGCAATGGAACCTCGATCAATCTGATCTCCGATACTGCGGCCGGAAATACATGGCTCCAAAATGGAATCATTGCGGGTAGTAACGATGTCCTCACCGTTTCCTCAGATGGGTGGTATACGTTATCCGTGGATGCCGGTATCTGCGAAGCACCCATGGATTCAGTGTACGTGGCAACCTTTGTGCCTCAAACAGCATCCATTGGCTACTCTACAGTGGATATATGTGCTGGCAACACAACATTGCTCACCTCAAACGAAGGAACAAATACCTGGTATTCAGGCTCACAAATTCTAAGTTCTGACACATCATTGCTTGTGTCCACAGCTGGGTGGTACACATTAGCCTATACAGACAGTGCCTGTCCTACAACCTATGACTCTGTCTACGTATCTGTTGAACAACCTCCTGTTTCGACCATCTATGCAAACGATAGCATATTCTGCACAGGGGACAGTATTCTGGTCTGGAACAACACTCCGGGGGCAGAATGGTTCTTCGCTGCTAATAGTCTGGGAACAAATGATTCCATTTTCCCGCAGCAAGAAGGTTGGTATTATCTGGAAGTGAGCGGCATCAACTGTCCTACGGCCGTTGACTCCATTTATGCACAGGAAGTTGTTCCTCTCAATTCTTCGCTGCAATATGCTACGGATGAATTCTGTTCGGGAGATCAATTACTCCTCAACTCAACAGCACCGAATTCCAATTGGTATGACTCCAATATGGTCTTTTTATCTGCCGGAAATCAGCTTCCGGTGGTGAACGGTGGGTGGTATTACCTGGAAGTCTTCAACGCCCCGTGTCCGGTAGTATGGGACTCCGTTTATGCGATCGAATTACCGATATATACAGACCTGATTCAATACGGTAATCACACACTTTTCGTGAATCATCCCGAAATTCTTTCCGTACAATGGTACTATCAGGGAAACCTGCTTTCGGGAGAAACCAATGATGTGCTGCAATTGCAAAACGATGGAACTTATTCCGTGTCTATCACCTTCAACAACGGTTGTACTTCCCTTGAGGAATACAATTATTCAACACTCGGGATTTCCAATGCCTCTGCGACCGGAAACTTTGATGTTTTCCCGGTTCCGGCAAAAGATGAGCTAATCATTACAACACCTGATGATTTCGTTCCGAACGAAGTGAATATAATCAGTTCGTCTGGTCAGAAAGTCCTTATCCCGTTCCTTACGGAAACGGATCGTTTGGTGTTTGATTTGAAAGGCTTGCCAGCAGGAATTTATCATGTCCAATTGGTGAGTCCGGAAGAATCCGTATTCCTGAAGTTTGTGAAAAACTAGTTCCATTTTTCTGATTGTTGCATTGGAATAGCCCTGAAAATATTGAAAGGATATTTCAATCCTGGGAATTTGATACTGTGAGCCGAATGACCGCAAAAAACCCGGGAACCAAACTTCCCGGGTCTCGAGGAAAGGAGATCGGACAATAAAACTTATTGTTTTACCATCCTTTTGGTCGCCACCACCTTTCCGTCAGCTACTAGCGTGTAGGTATATGTTCCTGTGCTCAGATCATTCGCAAAAACATTCAACTGTCCATCGCCTCGTTCGTTGATGTCCACTGTATTGATCAGGGCACCCTTCGCATCATAGAAATGAATCTGTGCTGTACCAACATTTTCCGGAATGGAGTACGTGATAACTGTTCGCTCTGCAAACGGGTTCGGCACATTCTGATTCAATACTATGTGATTGCCATTACGGAGTTCCACATCAATCACCGCCTGCATTTGTTCCTGTACCTGCTCTGGTGTTTGTTCAACAGACATCGAATTGATGCTACACAGTGCAGGAAGGATATTGCTCAGACAGTTCTCCAATCTTGCCAAACGGTCATTCAAATTGTCAATTACTGAATCGCGGGATGCAAGCTGATTTTTCTGATCATCAATAATCACTTGCTGCTCGTTAATACCGGCAATCATCAACGGGATTAATTCTCCGTACTGGATACCTTTGTAATGAATTTCCTCTCCGATAATATTTCCGGCGGTATCTCTTTTCGCCGGAATTACACCTTCTTCCACAATATGAGGGATGACTTTCTCTACTTCCTGAGCAATCAGGCCTATTTGCAGATCTTCTTCAAAGTTCATAGAAGGGAATTCAGATGTGCGATATAAATATGTTTTAGGTTCCAATTGTTGAATCAATTCAAGTGCATTATCAACATCTTTCACATCTGTCTTAAACTTCTGGTCTGATATTGTCTGCGCAAAACCAACTCCACATGAAACACCATCGATGAACACATCTCCATCAAAGTAACCTGCATAATTATTAGTTGTAGCACCGCCAGCAGAAGCATAAATTCCGTAAGCGTCCGTCCCACCATTTCCTATGGCAAGTATTCCATAGTTTGCGTCAGAAGCACCGCTTCCAGAACTATAGGTTCCGTAGGCATTTGTTCCACCATATCCCGTGGTAAACACTCCATAGTTGGTTTCTCCGTTAAAAGCACCGAAATTTCCACCATAATTTGTTGTGCCGGTGGCATCCGATACTGTTCCACGGACACCAATATTGGCAGCATTGCCTCTGGCTTCTCCGAAAACTCCTGTACCAGATGCATAATTATTGTCGGCAGCACCATGTACTCCTGCGGCAAAATCACTTTGAGAACGCGTAACGTATCCACCCACTCCGCCAATACGTCCATTTGCCGGAAGTTGGGTAGCATCAGTATATCCGGTTGTAGCAAAGCGCTCATGATCATTATACATATGCACCTTCGCAGAGTGATAGCCTGTCGTGGCATTTGGCTGTCCAAAAGAAACGAGATTGTTATCAGCTGAACTGGTTCCAAGGAAGTGCAAATCCCAGTCGTCCATCGGAATTTCTCTGTCATTCAACAGGTTTGCGGCTATGGAACTACTTCCAAAAGGATGCCCAAGCTGCACAACGTTAGGGTTATTTGGATCAATAGAGCACCCATTGTTCGCCGCAACAGTTCCTGCACCTCCCAACGTAGAAGCATCCCTCCAGTGAACTCTATTCAGGTCACTGGGATCAACTACCAACACCATATCCAGTGCGTTATTATTCTCAACAGTACGAATGCGCATATCTCCGTCTACGTCAAGTTTGGCTCCCACGTAATTCGCTGTTCCGAATGAAGCAGAATAATCTCCGATTCCGACCATACCCTGTACTGACGGATACAAGGGATGTTCTTCCGGCGCCATACGAGCGATTTCCAAACCATCTGTTCCTGTTGCGGGTGGTGTTCCCCCCGTTCCGGTTTGCGTAGCAGTAAAAATAAACCGAAGATTGTCCGGACCGTTATTTAAAGGTGGATTCAAAGACTGGTTATCCCCCCAGTTGATAACAGCATCCGAACGATCCAGTCCTTCATCTTTTAGTCCCACATACATGTGATCTGTACCATTAGAGGTGAAGGTACCTATGTCCATCCAATTTCTCCATCCGTCCGGTGACCCTTGAGTAGAAGAAAGGATTCCGGTGTTGTAACCAAGGTGTAACAAACTTCGAGGTTCATCAATCGGGCTTGCTCCGAAATAGCTGATGGACACACGTGTGACATTTTCGTCACCATCAGGATTCGGGACACCTGGTGCATTAATGGATGAAATTCTCATGCGTTCTCCCTGTGCAATGCCACCGGCCAAGTTGTTCCAATCTGTCTGAACAATGAAGGGAGTTATTTCCTGCCAGCGAAGATATCCGTTGGGAACACCTGACCCCGTAAACCCGAGACGTAAACCTTCATCTCCTGAAGTATTCCCTGTCCCGGCAGCATTGGTTATTTGAAGCCAGTCGGGGGTAGAACCGTCTTCATCCATGTGTATGTGCGACTGCGGTCGTATATAGCCGGCTTGCGTAGTCCCGAAAGTTGGTCCCAAAGCAAAACTTCCATCCCCCGTAAACCGGGCGATGTTGCGTCCATCAATATCACCAGTTGCTGTGACCGCACCTTGTGTTGTATTTCCAGCTCCTGAGGTCATAAACCGAAATACCATATCATCAGGCCCCACATTACTAACTGCTGAATTATCTGCCCATGAGATCACATTTTCGGTTAGGTCATATCCATTCGGACTACCTGAATTGGGTACCGAACGCTGACCAACATACATGAAGTCATTATTACTGGTAAAGGTAATTCCTGTTTTCATCCATGGGCGATAACCGGATTGGTCTACAAAATCTCCACTTCCATTCAGGTGTAGCAGGGAAAATGGCCCCTCCGTCCCAGTCATATAATTTGTCCATAAATTGGTAAGATTTTCCCCCAGCCCAAGGTATCCGGTTGTATTGACTCCGGTATAACCACCGATCCCAATTGATAAACTTCCATTAAGTTTCATCCGATACTTGCTAGCCGCCACACCATCAGTAATGAAGTAAATAGGTGAATTCCACCGTGTTCCAAGAACGTTATTGGATCCAGTAGAAGGAGGAGAATTTACATTTCCTGACCTGGACCAGAAACTGATGTTATCGT
>JBNKYR010000258.1:0-5323 GCA_050300995.1 Crocinitomicaceae bacterium
ACTGTTGAATTCAGGTTGTCCTGAAAATCCGAGTATGAATAAAACTTATTCGTATCGGCCAGAACACTGGCGTCAATCAGACTCTGCAATTCGGCAGCACGCGTCGCGTACCATTGCGATTCAAAGTTCTCCTGCATGATCGTCCGCAAGTGCGCAATGTACATCCGGCGATAGGTGTCGTTTTCGAACAAATTCCGCATCAAGGGACGTGGTTTTACCGAAAAGCTGTTCAGGTGCTGCAAGGGATCTATCGTCTTCGCCTCCTGGATCGAGAATCCATCCCAATTATCCGAAGCATCGGTCAGGCGGTAACTGGCAAAAGACATATTCAGGTCCCAAACCATCGGATTGAAGCGTCCGTCAATATCCTTGTAGATGTAATAATTCTGGGCATAGCCCACGTAACTGTCGAAATTGATCAACGCATAGTTGAATGCATGCATCCACAAGGTCCGGTCGATGTTCAGCAATTCATCCACGTCCGCCGGCTGCGTATTCAGCACGTCGATAAACTCATAAAGCTGGTTCCAGTCCTCCAGATCATCGGATCGCAGTTTATAAAGCGAATAATACTCCGAAATATCATCTCCCGGCGAATTGCTGAGGTTTGAGTTCTCGCCATTCAGATCAACGGTTTCAGGATTGCATTTGAAGTACACTCCGTCCTTATCTCCGTAATGCTCCAGCAGAAAATTATTGTCCAGATCCTGCACATTCGTATAAAGGCCGATCAATGTATCGTTCACGTAAAGGTTTGC
Source organism: Crocinitomicaceae bacterium (assembly GCA_050300995.1). GTDB lineage: Bacteria > Bacteroidota > Bacteroidia > Flavobacteriales_D > Crocinitomicaceae > UBA4466. The sequence continues at coordinate 759 of JBNKYR010000258.1, forward strand.
ATAGTTAGCCAGTGATGCCGGCATATATTTACGTGCAATCTCGTAGGAAAGTACTTCGCGTACGAAGGAAGGATCCTGGATCACGTTGCTCAGCTTGATCTTTGAGTAGCCCTGATGATTCTGATCATCGTAGACATAATCCAGTTCGATGTTGAACGGATTTTTTGCCCGGTCTGCACTGTACGAGCTGAAACCTTTGTACCGCACACCGACATCTTCATACAGGGTACCGTCGATGATCAGATCGGCCCCGAGGCGTTCTTCATCCCCGAGCAAAAACAAACTGTCAAGAATCTCATCCCATCGCGAATCCGGAAAATAGAGCCGAATTTCAGGAATGTGGTCAATGGCATAAAAGTCCGATTGAGCAATCAGACTTTTACACCAAATGGTGAAACATACTACTACTATTGATCCAAACCGATGTTTCACAAAAGCATTATCGAATCAATGAAAGTTTCTTCGTCACTGATTGATTTCCATCAAATACCAGTGTGGCAAAATAAACCCCATCCGGTGAAGTGGAAAGATCAAGTACATCTGTATTCGAAGTGCGTAACACTTCCTGTCCGAATGTATTTACAACGACAATTTGCACTGTGCTTCCGGTAATATCCACACCATCAAGATGGAAAATTCCATTTTCCGAAGGATTCGGGTAATAGCTCATTTTGTCCAGTTTCTCTTCAGTAATGGAAAGCAAACCACATGGATCGGTTCCAAGCAGTGCAATGATTCCCGGGTGATCACACTCATAGCGAAATGCTTTGGTAGGCCCGGCATTGTATTGCCAAACAAGATTATTGCTTGCATCTACTTCATACATGTACTGATTCGAAACGTTTACGAATGTATTTCCATTGGACATTCGATCGCTGGCGGATTGTCCTGTAGCGCTTGCCAAACACTCATGACGCCAATCATAGCTCGAAGGACCATACGTCGTTCCGGCCAGTGTATAAAGGTATCCGGCCACCGGAGGGTTGATAGCATCCACTACAGAACTCCCTCCCGTTCCGCCTTCATTGTTAAAAAACTGGATATAACCGGCATTCGGACGTCCATCTTTGATCCAATGCGGATCGTGCACAGCCGCCGGAATTGTCTGGGTTCCGAGACCGTAATTCGTAGAATTTCCCCAACGATAGAGGAAGTCTCCACCCATTCCTGAGTTTCCTCCGGAGTGAGAAGCCGCTTCAGCTGTTGTAGTACTATGATCAATAATGAAGAATTCGCTTCCGTAGCGTGTACTGAATACGATCTGATCCAGGGTCGGATTGTAATCCAATCCGTTCACATGGAACCAGTCTCCTCCGCCTCCACCAGGTCCCGGAGGGCCTCCACCACCCGAAATGGCGTTAATATCCATCAGTTCAGGATGATCCTCCACAACTCCATAATTGTCTTTTGTCGGATTTGCATCCTGAATAAAGTGATCCCACATGTGCCATTCCCAGACAATGTTTGCACCTCCGGCACCATCCGGTTGTAATTCGATCAGGTGTGTCGGCCATTTCTCAGAAGTTGCATTGGTATATCCCGCCTGCGTCAATTCGGCCGTGGATTTCACTTCCCATGCCGTGAGGATTACGTTTCCGTTTGGCAACATCGTGAAATCATGATGAGAACAATGATCTGCATTTGAATAAATATATTCCCAAACCACGTTTCCTGAAGGGTCAATTTCCTGCACCATTCCTCCGATGGCAGCACCATTGAGTTGGTTTCCGTTATAAACACCGCCACGAACAATGTTTCCATCATCCTTCAAACGGACTGAGTAGTTACATGCTACCGCACACGACCACGAGTGCGCAATGTTTCCGTCTTTGTCGATCAGGTATGCTGTATTGCTGTTTTGCAAATTGTAGAGGGCGTACCCGTCAAACGACTGAGCCATCGCTCCTGTAGAAGCGACGAATGCAACTGCCGTACTGAAGAGTATGGAGAAGAATTTCATAAGCATGATTTTAAGTGTGTATTAAGTGCATTTAAACAGTATGTTGTCTTGCTTTCAGAAAACTTGCGTTCCTTTTGAAAAAAAATCACACTTAAAGACCGCTGATACTCGAAAAGGTTTAAAACGGTGTTTATTAATCCAATGTTAACCTTTTCATTAAAAGGCTATTGGATTTCCATTTTGAATACGGGAATTGTCGTTCGCAAAACCGGAAATTGTCAAAAAAAGATCGTTCAAATGACTTCAAACAAAAAACTCCGGAATTTCTTCCGGAGTTTTTAAAGTATGATTTGCGTTCGCTTACGCGTTCTGCATTTTAATCAAATTGAGAGCTGAACCAGCGCGGAACCACTCGATCTGCTGATCATTGTAGGTATGGTTCAACATGATCGTTTCGCTTGTTCCATCCGCATGCTCAATCTCCAGTGTCAATTGCTTGCCCGGAGCGAAGTCCTTCAGGTCAACAAAATTAAAGGTGTCATCCTCACGGATCTTGTCGTAATCAGCTTCGTTTGCAAACGTCAGTGCCAGCATTCCCTGCTTCTTCAGGTTGGTTTCGTGGATACGTGCAAAAGACTTCACGATCACCGCACGAACACCCAAATGACGTGGCTCCATTGCAGCGTGCTCACGTGACGAACCTTCACCGTAATTCTGGTCTCCTACAACAATTGAAGGCACTCCGGCCGCTTTATATGCGCGCGCCGTTGCAGGTACTTCACCTTTCGCTCCTGTTAGTTGATTGACCACTTCATTGGTTGCACCACCGAAAGCATTCACCGCCCCGATGAGACAGTTGTTGGAGATGTTATCGAGGTGACCACGGTAACGCAACCATGGACCTGCCATGGAAATGTGGTCTGTTGTACATTTTCCGGAAGCCTTGATCAACAGTTTTGCACCAGTGATGTTCATTCCATCCCATGCCGGGAATGGAGTCAAAAGCTGCAAACGCTCCGAATCGGGATTTACCACCACTTCGATGCCACTTCCGTCTTCTGCAGGTGCCTGATATCCGGCGTCGTCAACAGCAAATCCTTTTGGAGGTAATTCAAATCCATGCGGTTCACCCAGTTTCACCGCTTCACCACTCGTATTCGTCAGCGTATCTGTAATCGGATTAAAATCGAGTCGCCCGGAGATTGCAATTGCTGCCACCATTTCCGGAGAAGCTACAAAGGCATGCGTGTTCGGGTTACCGTCGGCACGCTTTGCAAAGTTACGGTTGAAGGAATGAACGATCGAGTTCTTTTCCTGCTTGTCAGCACCTTCACGATCCCACTGACCGATACATGGTCCGCAGGCATTGGTAAAGATCCGTGCCGATTCAAATTTCTTAAAGGTATCCAGCAATCCGTCGCGTTCCGCTGTAAAACGAACCTGCTCCGAACCCGGGTTAATTCCCAGAATTGCTTTCGGCTTCACCCCTTTTGAAACAGCGTCTTCCACAATCGAAGCCGCACGTGTCAAATCCTCGTACGATGAGTTGGTGCATGATCCGATCAATGCCCATTCAATATCCAAAGGCCAGTCGTTGGCTCTTGCTTTTTCTTTCATTTCCGCAACCGGTGTCGCAAGGTCCGGAGTAAACGGTCCGTTCAGGTGTGGTGTCAATTCGGAAAGATTGATTTCAATCACCTGATCGAAGTACTTTTCAGGGTTTGCATATACCTCAGGGTCACCTGTCAAATGTTCAGCAACCTGATCAGCCGCATCTACAACTTCCTGACGTCCGGTAGCTGCCAGGTAACGACGCATTGAATCGTCATACCCGAAAGTAGACGTTGTTGCTCCGATCTCAGCCCCCATGTTACAAATGGTTCCCTTACCGGTACATGACATTGCTTCTGCTCCTTCTCCGAAGTATTCTACGATTGCTCCGGTCCCTCCTTTTACAGTCAGGATCCCGGCAACTTTCAGGATCACATCCTTCGGAGCAGTCCAACCATTCAGTTTTCCTGTCAGCTTCACACCGATCAGTTTCGGCATTTTCAGCTCCCATGCCATGCCTGCCATTACGTCAACGGCATCTGCTCCACCAACACCAATCGCTACCATTCCGAGTCCTCCGGCATTTACCGTGTGTGAATCGGTTCCAATCATCATTCCTCCAGGGAACGCATAATTTTCAAGAACTACCTGGTGAATAATTCCGGCTCCCGGTTTCCAGAAACCGATACCGTATTTGTCGCACACTGAACTCAGGAAGTTAAATACCTCATTGTTTTTGTTCAGTGCTTCCTGCAAATCTTTATCTGCACCGATTTTTGCCTGGATCAGGTGATCCGCATGCGCTGTAGAAGGAACCGCTACTTTAGCTTTTCCAGCCTGCATAAACTGCAGAAGGGCCATTTGCGCCGTCGCATCCTGCATTGCCACACGATCCGGAGCGAAGTCCACATACGCTTTTCCACGTTCATAATTGGTGGTCGCTTCACCATCCCAAAGGTGAGCATACAAGATTTTTTCCGCGAGTGTCAACGGCTTTCCTACTACTGCACGCGCCGCGGCGATGCGCGAAGGATATTTTGCGTACACTTCTTTGATCATGTCCAGGTCGAATACCATAGTGCTGTTTAGATTTGATGATTCATTAAGCCCTGCG
>JBNKYR010000259.1:0-5295 GCA_050300995.1 Crocinitomicaceae bacterium
GGATATATTCTTAAGTCTATGAAAGCGCGAACCGCCAAAGAATCCATCGCTATTACTACCAAAGTGGTCCTGCCAAACGACACCAATACCCTCGGGCATTTGTTCGGAGGTGAGTTGCTGGCCTGGATGGACGTTATTGCAAGTGTATCGGCACACCGGCACTCGAAACGCGTGGTAGTGACTGCTTCTGTAAATCACGTGTCCTTTCAGCAGCCGATCAAGCATGCGTCCATCGTGACCCTGGAGGCTAAAGTATCCCGAGCTTTCAATTCCTCGATGGAGGTGTTTGTGGATGTTTTCGTGGAAGATCCCGTATCCGGGAAGCGTGAAAAATGCAACGAAGCGATCTACACTTTTGTAGCTGTTGACCAAAACGGCGGACCGATCCAGGTACCGGAACTCATCCCGGAAACAAAAGAGGAGCAGGAACGTTTTGATGGCGCCCTGCGTCGTCGTCAGCTGGCACTCATCCTTGCCGGAAAAATGAAACCTTCGGAAGCGACAGAGTTGAAGAAGCTGTTTGAGGAATAGGTTGCAGGAATTAGGAGTTAGTCGTTAGCTATTAGACGGTTTACTTCAGCCAATTCATGACCTATATCATGATTTGTATCAACCATCCACCTTACCTTTACCGCATGAAAAAATCCGGAATTCTCCTACTTCTGGTTTGTCTCCTCTCGGTTCCAAACCTCTTTTCGCAATGGGTTCAGGAAAATCCCTATGAAAAAGGAATGTGGTTCATCTATTGGGGATGGAATCAGGATTCTTACTCGAAATCAAACATTCATTTCACCGGCAACGACTACAATTTCACCTTGTACGACGTGAAGGCGATCGACCGCCAGGAGCCGTTTGGCTCAGGGGTGTATCTGAACCCGGGAAAGCTGACGATTCCTCAGTACAATTTGCGAATCGGTTACTTTTTCAAGGATAATTACCAGATCTCTATCGGGGCCGATCACATGAAATACGTGATGAGTAATAGTCAGACCGTGAAAATGAACGGGTATATCCACAATTCAGGAACGGCTTATGACGGTTATTATGCCAACGCAGACATGCCACTGGATCCTGAATTTCTGCTATTTGAACACACCGACGGTCTAAACTATGAGAACATAGAGGTTCGTCGCTTTGATGTCATCTTCGGACGGAAAAATTTTGCCATTGCCGTGAATGAAGGGCTCGGTGCCGGAGTTCTCGTTCCCAGAACAAACACCACTCTTTTGAACTTCAATCGCTACGATGAATTTCACCTGGCCGGGTATGGCTTTGACGGGGTCGTAGGCGTAAACATGACCTTTTTCAAGTACTTCTTTCTTCAGGCCGAAGTAAAACTCGGATTTATCCATATGCCGGATATCCGTACCACCGAGTTCAAAGCCGACCGTGCTTCTCAGGCCTTTTTCTTCGCTCAGGGAAATGCTGTATTCGGAGCGAACTTCCGTTTGTGGAAGAAGAAAGACAGGGATTAGGGATTAGGAGTTAGGGGTTAGCAATCAGATGTTAGATCGCTTCGCTTTCAGACATCAGAAACTAGATCTCAAAGATCAGACGAGCGTTTTCCAGACTTTCGGGCGGACCGACAAGGGTCACAATATCTCCCTGGCGCAGACGGGTATAGCCGTGCGAAATAATCAGTTGTTCCTTACGCTTCACCGAGAGGATCAAAATATCCGTAGGCAATCGTAAATCGCGGATGGCCACACCCTGCATTGATTTGTCCTGCACTTCGATGTCGATAGTTTCCTGTCCGCTTTCCATTCCAAGTAAGAGTGAGGTAGCCGATGGTGAACGCACAAAATGATCCAGCAGACTGACAATCGCGGTGGTAGGTTCTACGATAAGGGCACCCAACTCATGGAACTTGTGAAAGTTGGCTCTGTGCTGTAATCGAACGACGACATTCTGCGTTCCGATGTGCTCATAAATGAGTTCGCAAAGCCGGTAATTCTCCTCATCGGATAGCATCAGTACAATCGACTCCGACTTCCCGGCCTCGAGCTGATGCAGACTCTCTACATTGATCCCGTCAATGAAACGGATGTCAATGTCTTTCGGCATTTCTGTTTCCTCCTCCTTTTTCAGGGAAGCAATCTTTACCTCCCAACCATGTGCACCGATCTGTCGCGCCAGTGCCAGAGACCGGTCTTCCAGTCCGAAAATAATGGCATCACGGATACCGTCGTGGGTGGAATCAGCTTTGGCGTGGCTTTCTTTCACCAGATTGAGTGCCCATTTGAATAACGGCGGCCCCAGGAATTGATTGAGCACGATCACTCCGATGACAATGGTCGCAAACTCATTTCCCCATTCCGGGAATTTTCCACTGACTTCAATCGCCAGTCCCAGTCCCACACCTGCCTGTGTTACATAGGGCATCCAGGCGTATTTCTTGTGAAGCTTGTCGTCGCCGGCCAGCGTGGAGCCAATGTAAGCTCCGATGATCATAGATACCAGGCGCACCCCGAAAAGGATCAAGGCAATCGACCACACTTCGAGTAAGAGATCAATCGACATCATTACCCCGGTGAGGGTGAAGAAGGCTACGTAAATAAACGGCCCCGCATGATGTACGATGTACTGAAATTCCCGGCGGTAGGTTGAATGGTTTGTGACCACAAAGCTTGCCACGATGCACAACAGAAGCGGTTCGAAATGCAGTTCTACACCAACATAGTGTTCGCTCACATCCTGCACATAATGCGAAAGGTAGAACACTCCGTAACCGATGAGCAGAAGCAGGAAGGTCTTCAGAGAATTCCACGGTGTATAGCGCAGCATTCCTGCAATCAGTTTACCAACCAGAAACCCGAAGACCACGGAGAGGCCTAACTCCATTGCAAGGATCAGGATCGAATAGATATCGAAAGCATGCCCCAACACGAGGGTGCTTGCAATGGAAAAACAAATGGTAAACAGAATGATCACCAACACATCAATGATGATCGTAACCCCGATTGCCGTTTGTGTGAACGGACCTTTCGCACGCATTTCGCGGATCACAGCAATCGCAGACGAAGGCGATCGTGCAACAAAAATGGTTGCCGCCAGCAAGGCCACAGCAACCCTTTCATACGGCGACATCTTCTCAAGGAATGGAATGTATCCCGACAGGTAATAAATGGCGATTGCACTCAGACCAAAGGTGATCACCAACTGACCGATCGTATTCCAGATAATGCTCTTAATCCTTCCCCTGATGTCTTTCAGGTACAATTCGGCACCAGCCGCAAATGCGATGAAAGCCAGCGAAAGATCATTGATGAACAACAGATGAGGGATTGCATCTTTCCTTACCAGCCCGACAACCTGTGGTCCAAGCGTGATCCCAAGGATCAGATAACCGGTAATGAGCGGAAACCTGAAACGCTGCAGGTATTTTCCGAAATAGTCGGAAGCAAACAAGACACAAATGAAGCCTGCCACGTAGATGAGCACAATTCTCCAGTGCTCCAGCTTTTCAGTGTATTCATGCAGGTCATTCCAATTCATTCAGCAAGCAGGATTTTGCCCGCATAAGATAATAGAATATGACAATACTGAAAAGGTTATCCCTTTCTATCTTTCATTTCGGACCAGCGATCCGACAAATTCCTATTCTTCTCCGAAATCGAACTTGCTGATGTCTGGTGTGAACCGACCATTTTCCCAACGCAAGCCTACCGTATGAGTGACTGCACGGGTCCAGTTCATGTCCTCATCCATCGGCTCTCCGAATTCGCGTTCGTAAAGAAAAGCGCCATCATACGTGCGTTCTTCGTCGGGAAAGATCAGGGTCTCGTCAAACCAGAATACGCCACCGTCTACCACCTTGGCCGTATGCATGGCTTCCTTCAGGGAAGTGCCGTCACTAAAAAGGTAGATCTCACCGCCATCCACACCACACGCCTCGGCCATGAGATTAATGCACACAACATTTTCTACACCTTCAATGCCCCGGTTGCCATATACTTCGAGGGAGAAAAGCAAGGTCGGAAGATCGGACTCATGCCCGTAGAACGTTCCATCCGGTTGGAGCACGCGACAACGCACTTTGGTGTATTCTTCCGATCCCGCACGAATCACCAGGAAGTACTTTCCATCCTTCTCCACATTGGTCAACGCAATCAGACCACCGGCAATGAAGCCTTTTTTCCGGCCGTATTTTACTTCGTACCAATGACCTTCCCGACCATTTACGGTGACCGTCTCCGGACGCTGGTTCAGAATAGTGATCTCCGTACCGATTGCAAGGGTATCAATGGCAACTGCTTCCGAAGAAGGAGATTTTCGCAAGACAACACGGTCGCCGTAAAGGCGCTGACGGCTCCCTTCTTCAAAGGTATCTTCATAATCAACGTAGTGTTCATCTGTTTGTGCCTGGGAAGCGAAAGTCAGCAACATCAGCAGTGGGAAAAGGTATTTTTTCATCGATCTGAGAATTTCGGTGCCAAAGTACAAAATGCACGCCGGAAAGAGTTCAGGAATCAGGAATCAGAGGTTAGATCGCTGCGCTTTTAGATGTTGGAAATCGGCATTCATTCCTCCCGGAGGAAGCGCACATCTCCCCCGCCATAAAACGTTTCGTTGACGACGACACTGTATCCATAATTGATACCCGACATACCATCGGAGCCTTCTCCCTTCTCAATGACGGCCACTACTGTTCTGTGTTCGGCTGTAAGCACAATGGTTTGGCGCGACAGGGACGGATCAAAACGACGATCGGCAAACATATGTTCCGGGCCTTCTTCGGCGCTTGTGAACAAAGCATGGTCTCCCATCAGATAGAAAGAAAAGAAGGGTTCGGTAAATACCGCGTAGAAATCAAAGGATTGCTTTCCGCTTTGTATTTCCTTCAGAAGGGCGACCGGATCTGGTTCCGGATATTCAATGAGGGAACCTGAAGCTGTGTAAAACCCGTCAAAGGCAATCTTTGCGCTGTGAAACGGGCATTTGTATTCCTTCACGCTGACACCTGTTTCGATAAAATCAAAATCGAGTGTTTTACAATTGGGACCGCTGTACGAAGCCCTTCCCTTCTCATTTACAATCAGATCTCCGGCCAGTTTCGCAAAATAGGGTGTCCCCGGGCCGGTGTCAAACACAAAGCGACATTGGGTATCCGAAATTGGTTGAATCAATAACACCACCGAACCTTTATCAAGCTCACGCGAATAACGCCCCGCCTTGTAACGCGGTTTTGTTTGCTCCGGAGATTCTGTCGTGGAAACCTGATCGGTCTGTTGGACAGATGTCGTATCCTCCGTCTCTGCAACAGCCAATTCTTCCTCTATCGGTTCGGACTGTTGA
>JBNKYR010000260.1:0-5274 GCA_050300995.1 Crocinitomicaceae bacterium
TATTTTTTCATTTTATCCCAACCCTTCCCGATCAGTTTCTGCATATAACAATGCTCCAGGTAAAAACGTGCGTAGTTGGTTTCTTCGGATTGATTCAGAAATTCATGGATCACCCTGAAACTGTCCTGCCATGCAAAGGTCTTCTCGCAACGATCAGGTTCCGTGGAAAAGAATGGTGCATCCTCGATCACAATTCCGCGTATCTGCTCCGGAGAATTCGCTGCCAGCCAAGCCGACAACAGCCCTCCCGATGAATTCCCGGAAACCACTACCGGCTCCCCGATCACCGTTTCAATGAAGCGCGTGAAATCCTTCCCCATCTTCGCTGCCGTGTACTTTTCCGGGTTTTTCGACGAACCACCGTGACCATGGCAATCAATGGCAAAAATGTGATAATGTCGTGAGAGTTCAGGCAGGGCATTGACGTAATCTTCCCAGGAGGTCATCTGCCCATGAATCAACAACAATGGCGGACCGTTGTCCGGCCCCTCCCCATAATTGAGCACCGTCCCATCTTCCAACGTCGCCTGCTTCTCCGTAAATCCTGCACGTGCCAGTTTATTCGCCGTATTACGGTCGTAATTCATATTCCTGTAAAAGAAGGCCAAAACGCCGACGGCCAGCACCGATAAAATTGCGGAGACAGTAATCCAGATCATTTCACATTCTTTTCACTATGAATCTACGCCTTTTGTATTTAAATCTGGCATCTAATGTCTGTTATTTGATGTTGGCGGTTGGATATTGGACGTCGGATATCAGACAAGTCGATTCCTCAGGAAATCTTGGTGTACGAAGCCACGATTCCTTTGATCAGGGCACTGCTGAAGCCCGCGTGTTCCATTTCATTCAAGCCCACGATGGTACAACCTTTTGGCGTTGTCACCTTGTCGATTTCCTGTTCCGGGTGCGAACCGTTTTCAATGATCAGTTCTGCTGCTCCCTTCATTGTTTGACTCACGATAGCCGTAGCGGTATTTGCATCAAATCCGATCTCGATTCCTCCCTGAATCATTGCACGCATGAAACGCAGCACATAAGCCACACCACACGCCCCTAGAATGGTAGCCGACTCCATCAGCGACTCTTCAATGTGCACCACCCGACCCAGCGACTCGAACAAGGTGGCCACCTGGAGCTCCCGGTTCAAAGGATCGGTTGTCAGCGCAATAGCCGTCAGTGATTCATTCACCGATGCCGCCGTATTTGGCATGGCGCGGTAAATCCCTGCATCCTTCTCCACAGCTTCACGAATTGCAGCAATTCCGATTCCCGTGGCACAAGAAACGAGCGTATGACGTTCCGGATCAATGAACTCTCTGTACTCCTGCAAAAACGGGAGAATGTTGTAAGGTTTCAGACAGAGGATCAGGATGTCGCTTTCCGAAATCAGCTCCCCGTTATCCGATGTCACATTCACATCGGGAGACACCTGCCCCTTCAATGTTTCCACATTTCGCTTTGAGGCCCAGATCGTTGCCGAAGGATGCGCTTCCCGGATTCCTTTTACAATTGATAACCCAAGGTTCCCGCATCCGATAATCCCTACTTTCATTGCTCCGATTTTTTATGCAAAACTAGTGTTCTTATGTGATGAACGGTTCAGCACTTGCCTCTTTTATTCGTATTTTTCACGTCCGAATTCAGACTACATTGAAAGCGTTTTTACTCATATCAGGCCTATTGTTGAGTACATTTTCGTTCTCCCATGACTACTTCTTTGCCTACGCCGAAGTAGAATACAACGATGTGAGCCGGGTTTTTGAAACTACGATTGTAGCCACCACCCACGATGTTGAACTGGCCCTGGAAGAGGAAAAACACCTCGATAAGGAGCTCGATCCTTCCGCGTTCAAAGACTCTGACATGGAAACGCTCCGGGAGTTTTTGCTCGAACACTTCAGCATCCGCTGCGCCACCGACTGCGACTTCCAATTACTGGGCTTTGAAAGCCTGCCAAACGGCATCACCAATTTCTACCTGGAATCCGCTCCGATCGACATTACACCTGTCACAGAATGGCATTTCGACTTGCTAATGAGCCATTTTCCAGATCAGCAAAACAAGCTGACCTTTCTCTATCGATCTGATTCATACACATTGCCTTTCCTTCCCACTACACCAACTCAAATCCTTAAACTAGAAGAATGAACAGTATGAAACTCTTTTTATCCGCATTGTGTATCAGCCCGCTTGCCCTTTTTGCGCAGCCTAAGTTCGCACAGTTGGGCGAAATGCTCCCGACTCCGAATGAGTACCGTAATGCGGCCGGTGCACCGGGACACAATTATTATCAGCAGAAGGCCGACTACAAGATCCAGGTGGAAATTGACGACGCCACGCAAAAACTGACCGGAAAAGAGACCATCACCTACACCAACAATTCACCGGACAACCTTGAATACCTCTGGTTGCAACTGGATCAGAACGTTCGAGCCATGAACTCAGACAGCAAACTGATCGAAGTGGAGCGCATGGAAGATTTTAAATCGGTTGGTGACCTGAAGCGCAAATTCCTTTACTACGACGGTGGATTCAAAGTGGAAGAAGTAACCTCGACTTCCGGACAGAAAATGAAGTACTTCATCAACAAGACGATGATGCGCATCGACCTCGAAAAGCCACTGGCAGCAGGAAGCTCAATCTCTTTCAATATCAAATGGTGGTATAACATCAACGATCGCATGAAAGTTGGCGGCCGCGGCGGTTACGAACACTTTGAAGAGGAAGATAATTATCTCTACACCATTGCACAATGGTATCCGCGTATGTGTGTTTACAACGATGTGGAAGGCTGGCAAAACAAGCAATTCCTTGGCCGCGGTGAGTTCGCCCTCCCCTTCGGTGATTTTGAAGTATCCATTACTGTTCCTTCCGATCACATTGTTGGCGCAACCGGCGTATTGCAGAATGCCAGTTCTGTACTCTCTTCAGAGCAACGGAACCGACTGAAGAAAGCAAGCACATCGGATGCTCCGGTATTCATCGTCACACAAGATGAAGCCGAAGCCGCTGAAAAAGACAAAGCCACTACGAAAAAGACCTGGACCTTCAAGGCGCAAAACGTACGTGATTTTGCATTTGCCACTTCCCGCAAGTTCATTTGGGACGCTATGAATCAAACAGTTGGCGGAAAGAACATCCTGTGTATGTCGTTTTACCCGAAAGAAGGGAACCCGCTCTGGGAGCGCTATTCCACCAAGTTGGTAGCACACACCATCAAAACGTATTCAAAATATACCATCGATTATCCTTATCCGGTAGCCATCTCCGTACACTCCAAGTGGATCGGAATGGAATACCCGATGATCTGCTTTAACGGTGGTCGCCCTGAACCGGACGGCACCTACTCGGATCGTACAAAATATGGCATGTGGGGCGTCGTAATCCACGAGGTAGGCCACAACTTCTTCCCGATGATCATCAACTCCGATGAGCGTCAATGGACCTGGATGGATGAAGGATTGAATACCTTTGTACAGTACCTGACCGAGCAGGAATGGGAACGCGGCTACCCTTCACGACGAGGACCCGCACACATGATCGCTGACTACATGCGTGGCGACAAAGAATATATTTCTCCGATCATGACCAACTCCGAGTCGATCTGGCAATTCGGAAACAATGCTTACGGAAAACCGGCAACTGCACTGAACATTCTCCGCGAAACGATCCTCGGACGAGAACTGTTCGATTACGCCTTCAAAACGTACTGTGAGCGCTGGAAATTCAAACACCCTACCCCAGCCGACCTCTTCCGCACTCTGGAGGACGCCTCTGCCGTAGACCTCGACTGGTTCTGGAGAGCATGGTTCTTCACCACTGATCACGTGGATATCAGTGTGGATGAAGTGAAATGGTTCCAGCTGAACACCATGAATCCTGAAACAGAGAAAGCATGGCAAAAAACGCAGGACGACAACAAAGATCAGCACATCGGCGATACCCGGAACAAGACGGACATCAAAGAGACTGTCAACGAGCGCGACGACAACATCGACGATTTCTATGCGAAATACAACCCCTACGAAGTGGATGCGCTGGATCGCAAGGAATATGAAGACTTCAAGGAAGGACTGTCCGAAGAAGAATTGAGCCTTCTGAACTCCAACAAGCAGTTCTATGAAGTAAGCTTCAGCAACATCGGTGGAATCCCGATGCCGTTGATCATTCGTTTTACGTTTACCGATGGTACCGAAGAAGTACAGAAAATCCCTGTGGAAATCTGGCGTCGTGACCAGAAGCAGGTGTCCCGTGTATTCATTTTCGACAAAGAACTCCAATCACTGCGTCTGGATCCGTTCCTCGAAACGGCAGACACAGACCTGAACAATAACAGCTGGCCAGCTGAAAAACAACCTACCCGCTTTGATCTGTTCAAGGAGAAACAAACCCACGAAAACCTCATGCAACGCGACAAGCGCTTAAAGGAGCTGGGGAAATAAATATCCAGTATATCAAACCAGGAGGAAAGGCGATTAACAGTGTTAATCGCCTTTTTTAATGGTTCTTCCCTTCATCCACATGTAGTGCTCGAACTTGTCTTTGATGAAGGTGATCAATTCCATTTCAGTGGCCGTTTTCAGGAAGTTATCGCTCATGTTCAGGAAAGAAATGAATTCGTCGAATTCGTCTTCCGTCAGTTCAATCACCTCATATGCAATATATGTACGCAACAATTCCTTCACGATCCTACGCTGGTCGTCCTTGTACTCCTGCTCGGCCACCCAGCGCTTGGCCTTCTCCTTCTTTGAGAACGCCTGGTACAACGCCGTGATCGGGCTCTGCATTACTTCAATTCCTGTCACCATACGCGTTTCACGCATCGCCAGCGCCTCACGCTCCTCCCTGATCTCGTTCAATGTTTTCAGCGGATGAATCACCACTTCCTGAATTTCCTGTGTTTTCGGCTCCAGGTAGAAAGTTCCACGATGCTGACAATTCGAATCAGCGCGAACAATTACATTGATCGGAGGATATTCCCTTACCGAAAGTGTAATACTGTCACCATTTCCGGCATATACCGAAAAAGTACCGTTCGGGTGTCCGAAAACCCCGCGACCGGATGTCCGGTTAATCACCATCAGGTTGTAAAACGATTGCGGACGAAGCGAGTCCACCACTTTTCCCGTGAAAAGTACACGATCACATTCCTGCGCATGCAAAGAAGCAATTCCGGAATGTGCCAGCAAAAAGAAAACAAGCAGGTATCTCATTGAAGACTAAATTACAAAAATAGTACCGGTGACTAAACTACCGCGCGCCAACAAATGT
>JBNKYR010000261.1:0-5171 GCA_050300995.1 Crocinitomicaceae bacterium
ATATTACATCTGTTCAGCTGACTGGATGGGACGAAATCTGGACCGTCGCATCGAAGTGAGTGTACCGATCCATAGCGAGGAACTCAAAAACGACTTGCGTCATGTGCTTGAACTTCAGCTGAATGACAATTGCAAGGCTCGCATCATCGACGAAAAGCAATCGAACAAGTACAAGCACTCTGACGGAAAACAAATCCGTTCGCAGATCGAAACCTACGAATATTACAAGGCGAAAAGTAACGTGAAATTGTTGAAAGTTTAATTGGAACCCCGTCTACCGGCGTCTATATTTCCCTTAAACTTGTAACAGTGTTACGCTATGCAGCAATCGACATAGGATCCAATGCCATGCGCATGCTCTTTGAGCAGGTCTACGAAACCTCCCGGGGTCCGATCTTTAAAAAATTATCCCTCATTCGTCTGCCTGTCCGTCTGGGTGAAGACGCCTTTCTTCAGGGAAAGATCTGTGAAAAAAAAGCACAGCACGTGATCGACATGGCACATTCGTTCAAGCACCTGTGTGCGATCTTCGAAGTAGATGCTTATCAGGCCACAGCCACATCGGCAATGCGTGAAGCTGCCAACGGGATGGACATCATCCGGCAGATCCGTGAAGAAGCGGGGATTGATATTCGTATCATTCCGGGAGAGGAAGAAGCGACTATTCTCTGTGAAAGTATTTTCAACACCGGAAGAGTAGATCCGAATCACACGTACCTGATGATTGATGTCGGCGGCGGTAGTACGGAAATCAACTTCTTTGCAAAGGGAGAACGCCGCGAATGGCGCTCGTTCAATATCGGTGCCGTACGCCTCAAAGAAGGACTGGTGAAACCGCAGGAGTTTGAAGAATTTGATATCTGGATCAAAGAAACTTCCGCAAAGTATCAACCCGATTTTGCCATCGGAACCGGAGGAAACATCAACAAGCTGTACAAGCTTTGCGACCTGACCGACTGGGCATTACTGGATGCGGATGTATTGCGCAACAAGATCGAATTCCTGAAACAATTTTCTCAGGAGGACCTGATCCATGACTTCGATATCAAACCCGACCGTGCCGACGTGATCGTTGAGGGAGGTTCTGTTTACCATCGAATGATGCAGGCAGCAGGCATTCAGGAAATGATCGTTCCCAAAGTTGGTTTGCCTGACGGATTGATCCGACGCATGTACCTCGCCGACCAGGAAGGGAAATAGTATCTTTGCATCGTGCAGCGTTATTTTTTTGAACTTGCTTATGACGGAACTCCGTACTGTGGCTGGCAACGACAGCCCAATGCCATTTCCGTACAGGAAGTGATCGAAGAGACACTCTCCAAATTACATTCGAACGAAGCCGTGAAGGTGGTTGGTTGCGGTCGGACGGACACCGGTGTGCATGCCTATCATTACATTCTTCATACCGATCTTCCACCGATTGAAAACATTGAGCGCTTCCTGTTCAAGCTTAACCGGATGTTACCCGATTCCATCGTGATCCATGCTATCCGCGAGGTTTCCCCTGAAGCGCACGCCCGTTTTGATGCCACATTGCGCACCTACCGCTACTTTGTTCACCACCGAAAAGACCCGTTCACTCCGCTAAGCTGGTACGTTCCTCAGGAACTGGATTATGAAGCCATGAACAAGGCTGCGACTCATCTCATCGGAACGCATGATTTCACCTCACTTTCCAAGTTACACACGGATGTCAAAACGAACATCTGTACCGTTTCCGTTGCCAAATGGGTGCACGCGGAGGACAAGGCCTGGTTTGAAATCGCCGCCGATCGCTTTTTGCGCAACATGGTTCGTGCAACTGTTGGCACCTTGGTAGACGTAGGATTGGGAAAACTAAATCCGGACGATCTTACCTCCATTTTGGCCGCCAAAGACCGCCAGGCAGCATCCATGTCGGTACCCGCACAGGGACTGTTCCTCTGGAAGGTTCAATACGACTGATGCAACCTTTTCAGCATTTCAAGAGTATTGCCATTAATACTCGCTTCTACAATTGTTTGGGAATCTAAAAGTCCCTAATTTGAGGCGACTAATTCAGACTTTCTATGAGATGCCTACTCATCCTTAGCATTGCCATGCTATTCCCTGTTGTACTGTTTTCTCAATCCTGGCAGGATGTCGGAGGAGGAACAAACAACAGTTCTCACGCGCTTCTTACCTGGGACGGCAAACTGGTAAACCTTGGAAGCTTCAATAATCCGTGTACCCGGGTCGGACTCTGGGACGGAACCTCGTGGAGCTGTATTACCAGCACGATGGGGCAGGTAGGCCGGGCAGGCGTTGTCTGGAACGGAAAACTGGTCGTGGTCGGTGACTTCTGGAACACGCAACAGCCGTGTGTCGGATGTAACGGTGTTGCCATGTGGGACGACGTAAACATGGTATGGACACCACTCGGCAATGGCGTGAATAACGATGTGCTTTGCTGCACGGTCTTCAATGGTGACCTGATCATTGGGGGAGATTTTACACAAGCCAGTGGCGTTCCTTCTTCAAGAGTCGTGCGATACAACGAATTAACTGATACCTGGGAGTCCATCGGGGCAACCACGGATTTCGACAACGATGTGCGTTGCATGACCGTTTTCGATGGAGAACTTTGGGTGGGCGGCGACTTCAATAATGTCGGTGGAAATCCACCCAGCGACGGTGTCGTGAAATGGGATGAGTCTGCAGGTCAGTGGGTCGGTGGAAATTCAGGCGTTGACATCGTGGGTGGTGTGAATGAAACGATCCGCGTACTTTATGTGAATCCGAACGACGGCAATCTATACATGGGAGGACATTTCACTCAATTGCAGGATGGTGACGCAGCAGCTCCGGACCCGAATATGAGTGGCATCGCCATGTACGACGGATCGAACTGGTATCCGCTCGGAACCGGTCTGAACGAGTATTGCCGGGCCATTCATGAATACAACGGAAACCTCATCGCCGGAGGCTATTTCACGACGGCCGGCGGTGTTTCCGCCAATAAGATTGCCAAATGGAACGGAAGTACATGGAGTGCCATGGGACAAGGATTTGATGCCAACGGCATCGACGAATACGTCAAATCCGCGACGGTTTGGAACGGAATCTTCTTTGCCGGAGGTGCTTACACGCAGGCAGAAGGAAACCCAATGAACTACATTGCGCAATGGTACGAAGCACCAAGCAATCCACCAGTAGCAGCCATCAATTCCAGCGCTTCATCCGTCTGTGCCGGCAGTTGTATCAACTTTTCTGACAACAGTACAAACAGCCCGACTTCATGGAACTGGTCGTTCCCGGGATCTTCCCTTCCAACTTCCACGGATCAAAATCCCAGTAATGTCTGTTATGCTGCAGCTGGCAACTATACGGTAACTCTGCAGGCCTGCAATGCAAGTGGTTGTGACAACACCACGATGAACATTACTGTCGGAACCATGCCATCTGTGACTGCCAACGACGCCTCTGTTTGCACAGGGACTTCTGCAACTCTCACGGCAACACCTTCCATCAGCGGAGGAACCTATCTCTGGTCACCAGGAGGAGAAACCACGCAAAACATCACCGTTTCTCCAGGCAGTTCGACAACCTATTCCGTGGAATACACCGTCAACGGATGCACGAGTACACCAGCTGTTTCCACGGTGACTGTTACTCCTGCTCCAACGGTAAGTGTGAACAATCAAACCATTTGCGTAGGACAATCGACCACATTGACCGCTACTCCATCGGCCGGTGGAGGCACCTACTTTTGGACACCAGGAGGGCAGACCTCTGCTTCCATTTCCGTTACTCCCGGAAGTACCGCATCGTGGCAGGTTGAATACTCACTGAATGGTTGCAGTGACACCCAATCCGGAACAGTCACCGTTAACCCGACCTATTCGCAATCCGAGAACATTTCTGTTTGCGGTTATTCGGCAATCACGTACCCGGATGGCTTCTTCGAAACAGTATCGGCAAATACTTCACACACCAGCATGCTGACCTCAACCGCCGGCTGTGATTCGATTATCGTGACCAACGTCACTGTTTTCCCGATTTACTCACTCTCCGAGAATGTGGATGTGTGTAACGGAACGACGTACACCTTTCCGGATGGAAGTTCGCAAACCATCACTGCCAATACCAGCTATACGAGTAACCTGACGAGCAACAACGGCTGTGATTCAACGATCGTTACCAACGTATCGATGGTAAGCAACTACACTACCTCCGAGACCGTTGAGATTTGCTCCGGTGATAATTACACATATCCGGACGGAACAGTATCCAGCAACATTACTTCCAACGAATCACATGTATCCAGCCTTTTCAGCTCCGGAGGATGCGACAGTACTGTGACCACTTTCATCAATGTCAATCCGATGCCGGACAACAACACGAGTGTCACGGACAACATCATTACAGCTGATCAAAACGGTGCTACTTACCAGTGGCTGGATTGCAACAACGGGTTCACCCAGATTACCGGCGAAACCGCCCAAAGTTACGCTCCGACCGCCAACGGAAGTTATGCGGTCCAGGTTTCTCTGAATGGCTGTGTGGATTCCAGCGCTTGTATAACCATCAACACAATTGGACTTGACGAAGCCGGTGCACCCAATATGCTGATCACTTACCCGAATCCTGTGGATGAATCCCTGCAGCTTTCAGGCTCAGATCTTCCATCCGTAAACTATCGCATCCTAGACACGCGTGGTCGCCTGATCCTTCAGGGAAGTGTGGGAATGGAAGAAAAGATCCCTGTCGGAACGCTGGCTCCGGGAAGTTATACGCTGGAAGTAAACCAGGGATTGCTTGGAAGATACCGCTTCGTGAAGCAGTAAACTTTACTCGACGATCAGAATGTAATTGTTCTTCTTACCCTTTCCGAGAAGTACGTATTTGTCGTTGATCAGATGATCATTGGTGATCATGAACTGTTCGCCCACTTTTTCCTTATTCACGGAAATCGCATTTCCTTTCAATTCACGACGTGCTTCTCCATTTGATGCGAGGAAACCTGTTTTGGCCGAAAGTGCCTCCACAATTCCCAATCCGGATTCTACATCCGTACGTGATACAGTGGCTTGCGGTACTCCCTCGAATACATCGAAGAAATCCTTTTCGGAAAGTTTCCGAAGGTCTTCAGAGGTTGATTTTCCAAAGAGAATTGCCGATGCAGCCAATGCCGTTTGAAGGACATCTGCTCC
>JBNKYR010000262.1:0-5148 GCA_050300995.1 Crocinitomicaceae bacterium
ACCGACCACCGAACAAGTTCGACCGCTTCCTGCATAACTGGAAGCACTCCCGTTTTTTCCTTTTGCAGGCGCTGTACTATATTCTGTACTCCATTGCCTTCATCTTTTTTACCGTCGCTGCTTTTTTTGCGTGGTTGGCTGCCTCTCCGAATGGTTAGTTACCGTCCGCATATCGGTTTTTTCTTATTAATGTCGGTCTATTTCCTGATTCGATACCTGAGAGCGGCATTCCCCGAACTTCCCGATTTTGTGCGATTCCAGGTGACAGATCTTTTGTTTGTTCCGGTGATGTGTCTTTTCGCGTTGTTGGCTGTGCGCTATCTTAAACGCGACCATCAACTTGTGATTCCATGGTATTTTGTCGTGATCCAGACGCTCGCAATTACGTGGTATTTCGAGTGGTACCTTCCACGGACCTTTCCCCTGCGTTACACGGGCGATGTAGTGGATGCGGTGATGTACGGTTTCGGAGCCCTTGGTTTTCTGGCAATTCAACGCAGATTGTAAGGTCGGGCAGTTCTTCTTTTGCGGATTTTCTCGTAGATTTAACACGACTTAAATTCATCGCCTTATGAAAAAACGCTTGTTACTTCCATTGATGACTGCTACGGTATTGCTTTCCTGTACCAAGGAAAAGGAAGGGGCGGTATCCGAATGTATCCAGGAGCGATTGAAGACTTTCGACGAAATGGAAGCTTGCCCGGATGCGGTCGTGACGCGTTATGATTTTCTCGGGGAAACTGTTTATACTTTTGATCGCGGTAATTGTCCGGAGATTGATTCGATCGAAGTACGATCAAACGATTGTGCTCTTCTGGGTTACCTTGGCGGTGTTCTGGGGAATGATATTATCAGCGGTCAGCCATTTTATGCAAAGGCAACTTATGTAGCCGTTATTTGGTCTGATCACTGACCAACTGTTTGTCTGAATTGTTCGTTTGTGGGAATATATGCTTAACCATGAACAAATTCTACACTGCTTTCTTGCTTCTTCTGTTGGGGGCACCATCAGGCCACGCTCAACTCACCAATGCCCAGGTTTACGATTTTGCTGTTGGTGATGTTTTCCAGGTAAAATATGAGCCAGGTATTCCTCCGGCGTATCGTACAGATACTGTTATCGCAAAGTACTATTCCCCGGGAATGGACACCTTGTTTTATACGTATCGTCGGGTCAATTACACCCCATCGTACATGTCGAATCCGGCAACCACATATGTTTCGACGATCACAGAAGCGATTATCAATCTTAATCAGCCGGCGCCGCATTTCAACTACAATTCCTGTTTACCCCCGACCGATTCCATGGATACATTGGCGTGCGGAGCGGATGCCTGGATCAGGGAATCTACTTCCGACTCGACGTGCTTTGAGCCTCCGTATTGGATCTCCACCCTGATTGCAGGAAAAGGAGGACCATATGTTTACAGCTTTGATCCCAGTATTCCCGGGAGCAATTGGTGGAGTTCGACCTTGGTTTACTCAAACACTGCAGCGGATGGACCATGCGGGACTTTTTATTCCATCGCCGGTATAGAAGAGCAGGAGCAACTCGCATTTGCAATTTACCCGAATCCGGTTCACGATGAAGTGACTGTTTCTTCGGAAGCGGTTGATTGGGAGTATGAGCTTTGCACAATGACCGGAGCCAGAGTTCTGAATGGTACAGGCAGCTACCAGACAACGTTGGATCTTTCCTCCGTTCCCACCGGAATGTATTTTCTGAAGGTGCTTTCCGATGGAAGATCAGGAGTAAAACAGCTCGTCAAATTTTAGTGCTTTTTCCTACATTGCGACCATGAGTTACGACTTTCCGGTTCGCAAGATCATACATGTTGACATGGATGCGTTTTATGCGTCTGTAGAACAGATGGACAATCCGGAGCTTCGGGGAAAACCTGTTGCGGTTGGCGGAAGTCGTGAACGCGGTGTAGTGGCAGCAGCTAGTTATGAGGCCAGAAAGTTTGGCGTTCGTTCAGCAATGCCCAGTTCGATTGCTGCAAGGCGCTGTCCGGAGCTGATCTTTGTGACACCGCGCTTCGAACGCTACAAGGAACTTTCCATGCAGATTCGTTCCATCTTTCATGATTACACCGATCTGGTAGAACCGCTGTCTCTTGACGAAGCTTTTCTGGATGTAACGGAAAACAAGCTGGGTTATCCTTCAGCAACCTTGTTGGCAGAACTGATTCGTCATCGGATCAAAGAAGAAGTCGGACTCAATGCATCCGCCGGAATTTCGATCAACAAGTTCACCGCAAAGATCGCTTCGGATATCAACAAGCCGAATGGTCAGAAAACGATCCCACCGGAGGAAGTGATCGGTTTTTTGGAACAGTTACCCATTGAGAAGTTCTTCGGAGTAGGAAAGGTGACCGCAGAACGCATGAAAAAGCACGGCATTTTTACCGGAAAACAACTGAAGGAGCATTCGCTGGAGTACCTTTCTCAGTATTTCGGCAAAGCAGGGAAGCATTTTTACGACATCGTTCGAGGAATACAACACAGCGAGGTGAAACCGGATCGTATCCGGAAATCCATTGCTGCTGAACGCACTTTTTCGAAGGACCTGGGGTCGGAGCATTTTATGCTGGAACAACTGGATAAGATCGCTGATGAGCTGGAACGACGTTTACAACGAAGCAAAGTAAAAGGCAAAACGATCACTGTCAAGATCAAATACAGCGATTTCACACAACAGACAAGAAGCAAGACTGTTCAGGATTTTGTGGACAGCAAGGAGGCCTTTTTTCCAGTTGTCAGGGAGTTGATCTTTCAGGAAAAGCCAAAACAGGCGGTGCGTTTATTGGGAATTTCCATCACCAAGCTGAATACGGAAGAGAAGGGAGATAGTATATCGGCGCAGTTGGCACTGGAGTTTTAGAACGCCAGATATACAAACGGAGGTTGCTCTGCTCCGATTGCCTGGTAGATGAGAAGCACAATGATTGCTACCACAATCGCCTGAACAGCGACCGGCAAAGCAGTATACGCCTTTTCCCAAAGCATTTTTACCTTGTCTGGCAGCCAGTGTACGATGAACCCGGCCAGCATGATCCAGAATACAGCCTGATATGTTTCCAGTACCGTTACAAAGGTCGCCCAGTCAAAATCGAAATGGTTCCAGATGCGGTCGAGCATTTTCATCGGAAGCGCGTCTGCTTCGGCCTCTGACATTCCTTTTCCTGGATTGAGCTCTGTGGTGTGTGCTTCATCCAGTTTGAACCAGATTCGCGTGAAGGTAATGAAGTTGAAGGTGAGGAAGATCTTCCAGAAGTTGGCCAGCCAATGCGTACTCTTTTCGTAGAAGCTGATCTGTTTCCAGTACTTGTAGATCAGCAGGGCGGTTCCGTTCATGGCACCCCAGATCACAAAGTTTTCACTTGGTCCGTGCCAGAGCCCACCGACCACCATCGTGATGATGAGGTTGAGATCACGGTGTACGTATCGCTTGAAATCCTTGATGGTCAGTAATCCGATGACATAGATCACCGTCAACGCCCCATACACATACAGGAGTTCATACCATTGGGTTACGAAAAAGAGGAAGACGAAAATGATGAAAATAGCGATGTACGATCCCACACTTCCGGTCCTGTTTCCACCCAACGGAATGTAGAGATAATCACGCAGCCAGGATCCCAGTGAAATGTGCCAGCGCCTCCAGAAATCTCCCACGTTGAGAGCTTTGTACGGCGAGTTGAAGTTCATCTTCAGTTTGAAGCCCATGAGGCGTGAGAGACCAATGGCGATGTCGGTATAGCCGGAGAAATCCGCATAGATGTGAAGTGAATAGGCCCACATGGCAAGTACGCTAACGAAGCCCGGATAGTCGTCCGGAACAAAGACAACTTTATTGATGAAGTGAACGACCAGAAAATCGGCAATCACAATCTTTTTGATAAGTCCCTTTACGATTTGGATGACCGCCCAGCTGAAATCGTTTTTATCGAGTAAATACGGTTGGGTGATCTGTGGAATGAAATCGCGTGCACGTACGATCGGTCCCATCACCAACTGTGGGAAGAAAGTCACAAAGAATGAATAGTGGAAGAAATTACCAACCGGTTTGATCTCCTTGCGGTAGATGTCGACCACGTAGCTGATATTCTGGAAAGTGAAGAATGAAACTCCCACCGGAAGCAGGATCTTCTCCACAAAGGTGCCTTCTCCGAAAAAGCCGTTTCCGAACTGCGCGAAATGGTTCACCAACTGGAAGTCGGTGTTGAACATTTCGTTGAATGAATCGGTGAAAAAGTAGGCGTATTTAAAATAACCCAGTATTAATAGATTGAATATTGCGGAAAGTGCAATAATCAGTTTGGCTTTAAGCTTTGGTTTCGTGACGTAAATGAGGAACAGCGAAAGCGGACTGAACACGAGGGACAGGACCCAATATGGCCAGGTACGTTTCCGCTCGTTCTGGGAATCGTGGATCATAATCCCCATCAGGTAGTTCACGCTGACACTGAGTAGCAGCAGCAGGACATACAATCCTGAGGTCTTGTAAAAGAAAAAGATACTGATCGTTGTCAGGAAGATACTTCGGACCAGTTTGCGCTGGTTGAAGAATGAAAAGGCGACCATCGCCAGCAGGAAGAACAGCCAGAAATCCAGTTTGGTAAAGACCAGGATACTGCCGTCGCCGACCTCTCCGGAAAAGATCCGGTGCAAGCGCTCAAGCGGTAAGAAGGCGAAGATCTGTTCCATGTCTATTGTTCGAGTTGAATATGCTGTTCCATTTGATCCATGAACTTCAGGAATGCGTCAATGTAAAGTTCGCCCTTGAAGTGGTAACCCTGCGTGGTGAAGTGCACCAGGTCAGAGCGCATGAGTTGGTTGTTTTTCCAGGTCCGGCTGGATCCAAGTTCTCCCATCAAGCCATACAGATCCCATACTGCCATGTTGTATTGTTCAGCCAGCTCGATGATCACATCCCTTTCCCGGGCAATGTTCTTGTTCAGGTAGCGGCGATGGTAGTACGAATCATTCGGGACAGTAAGCAACAGTGCACAATCCGGGTTCGCCCGCAGTGCGATCTGCATCATTTTTTCCAGATTTCGTTTGTACACCTGCGGATCGAAATCGCTGTAAGGAACATTACCGTCGTTGGTTCCCACCGAAAAGGCAAAGAAATCCGGTGGATAG
>JBNKYR010000263.1:0-5140 GCA_050300995.1 Crocinitomicaceae bacterium
TCCTGTAATCCATCGACCCAGGCCAGAGACACGGAAACGTTGATGCAGGCGGGGTATGGGCTGGAGAAGTTGAGTTTTGTAGATCAGTTTCCGCATACAGGACATATCGAAAGTATTGCAAAATACAAATGGAAAGGAAATGAAAGCTGAGATCATCGCCATCGGAGATGAATTGCTGATTGGACAGACAGTAAATACCAATGCGGCCTGGATGGGCGCGCAACTGGCAGCTTCTGGCATTTCGATTGAGTATTGTACGGTGATCCGCGATGAGCGGAACGCGATGTTGGATGCCTTTGACCGGGCGATGAGTCGTGTTGATTTTGTTTTGGTAACCGGTGGACTGGGGCCGACAAAGGATGATATTACCAAAGACGTGATCTGTGAATTTTTCGGAACTGAGTTGGTCGAAAATTCGGACGTACTGGAGCACGTTATTGCGTTGTTTGCCAGTCGCGGAAGAGAAATGCAGGAAGTGAATAAGCAGCAGGCACTCGTTCCTGCCGGTTGCGATGTACTTTCCAATATTCACGGGACTGCTCCGGGGATGTGGTTGGAGTGTGATGGGAAGATTTTGGTCAGTATGCCCGGTGTTCCGTATGAGATGAAATATATCATGACTACTCATGTATT
The DNA here is from genome assembly GCA_050300995.1 of Crocinitomicaceae bacterium. Lineage (GTDB taxonomy): Bacteria > Bacteroidota > Bacteroidia > Flavobacteriales_D > Crocinitomicaceae > UBA4466. The sequence continues at coordinate 634 of JBNKYR010000263.1, forward strand.
GCCGCGCCTTACCGAACGTTTCGAGCTGAATGCCTTATATTTCCGAACGCTTCACACACAGGGAATCGGTGAGTCGAGCCTGGCGGAACGCATTGAAGATATTGAGACGGAGATGAGATCGAAGGGTGTGGCGCTTGCCTATCTTCCGTCTCCTGGGTTGGTGCGTTTACGTCTTTCCGGTCCGCAGGAAGAGAGAATCATCGGACTGATTGATACGTACATTGAGTTGATCAAAGAGCGTTTGCCGCGCTACGTGTTCGGAGAAGGCGATACGGATTTGCCGCATGTGATTGGCGATCTGTTACGTGAACGGAACTTGACACTGGGTACGGTGGAAAGCTGTACCGGAGGATCTCTGGCGGCAGCAATTGTAACGGTGCCGGGAGCTTCCGATTACTTTTTGGGGAGTGTGGTCAGCTATTCGAATGCTGTGAAGCAGCGGGTGGTTGGGGTTTCTCCGTTATCGCTCGCGCACGAAGGAGCAGTGAGTCAGGAAGTCGTAGAGCAAATGGCTGTGGGCGGACGTCAATTGCTGGACGTGGATTATTGCATTGCACTGAGTGGAGTGGCAGGGCCGGATGGTGGTAGCGAGGAGAAACCCGTTGGAACTGTGTGGATAGCGCTTGCCGGACCGAATGGAGTGGAGTCGAAACACTTCCTGTTTGAAAAGGATCGCCAGCGGAACATTAAACGTTCTGTGTGGACTGCCCTGAATCTCCTGCGTTGTGAACTACTTGAAATAAATATTGAAAAAAGTTAATATTTACTTGTAGTTTACTGAAAATAATAGTTTCTTTGCACCCGCTTTTAGTGTCAGTAATAAATCAATAGAGATGTCAAGAGTTTGTCAAATCACAGGAAAATCGGTAATGACGGGAAACAATGTATCCCACTCGAATCGTAAAACCAAGCGTAAGTTTTACCCGAACCTCATTACGAAGAAATTCTACCTTCCGGAGGAAGATAGTTATGTGACTTTGAAAATTTCCGCTTCAGCGTTGAGAACAATCAACAAGAAAGGGATTTCTGCTTGTGTAAAGGAAGCAAGAGCAAAAGGATACATGAAATAAATGACGCGTCAATCCCGTCGATTAAAAGAATAAGATGGCAAAGAAAGGAAATAGAATTCAGGTGATTTTGGAGTGTACCGAGCACAAGGATTCCGGAATGCCGGGAACATCTCGTTACATTACTACCAAGAACAGAAAGAATACTCCGGATCGTCTGGAGATCAAGAAGTTTAACCCGATCTTGAAACGTTACACCGTTCACAAGGAGATCAAATAACGCAGAGAGATGGCAAAGAAAGTAGTCGCGTCGTTGCAGAAAGGTGGTGGAAAAGAACACACCAAAGTAATTAAGATGTACAAGTCAGAAAAGACAGGTTCCTATGCTTTCAAAGAGGAAGTTGTTCACAATGACAAAGTAAAGGAGTGGTTCGATAAGAACTAATTCTTCTTCAATATAGATTTTAGTGAAAAGCTTCCGTCTCTGATGGAAGCTTTTCTTATGTTTGGACTATGGCATTATTTAATTTTTTCTCGAAGGAAAAAAAGGAGACCCTTGACAAAGGTCTCGAGAAAACCAAACAGGGGTTTCTATCAAAACTCACGCGTTCGATTGTCGGGAAATCCCGTGTGGATGCAGAGGTGCTTGATAACCTCGAAGAAATACTCATTACTTCGGATGTGGGCGTGGAAACCACGTTAAAGATCATCGAAAAGATTGAGGAGCGTGTGGCACGTGATAAAGTGTTGAACGTCGAAGAACTCAATTCTATCCTTAAGGAGGAGATCACGGAATTGCTGGAGGAGAACAATGCCTTCGATACGGTTGATTTTAATATTCCTTCTCATCCGGAAGGGCCACATGTAGTGATGGTTGTTGGTGTGAACGGAGTAGGGAAGACAACTACAATCGGGAAGCTGGCTCACCAGTTCAAGGAAAATGGAAAAAAGGTTGTGCTCGGTGCTTCGGATACCTTCCGTGCCGCTGCGGTAGATCAATTGATCATTTGGTCGGAGCGTGTTGGAGTGCCGATTGTACAGCAGGGAATGGGAGCTGATCCGGCTTCAGTGGCATATGATACTCTGCAGTCAGCGAAAGCTCAGGGAGCCGATGTCGTACTGATTGATACGGCCGGTCGTTTGCATAACAAGGTAAATCTGATGAATGAGCTTGGGAAGATCAAGCGTGTCATGGACAAGGTCATTCCCGGGGCTCCGCATGAAGTTTTGTTGGTGCTGGATGGTTCGACAGGACAAAATGCGTATGAGCAGGCGCGTCAATTTGCCGCGGTAACTGATATTACGGCTCTTGCTGTGACCAAATTGGATGGCACGGCAAAAGGAGGAGTGGTGATCGGGATCTCGGATCAAATGAAAATTCCAGTGAAATACATCGGGGTAGGTGAAGGGATGAACGACCTTCAGGCCTTCCATCGGGCAGAGTTTGTGGACTCGCTGTTTTCTTAATAATTTCCTTCCCGGGGAGAGGGAAGGCGATGTTGTTTTTTTAACGGATTCAAAGCAAAGTTGTCTTTTTTTTGATTTCGTTAAATATAATTCATAACTTCATCGCACTCGTTAGTACGGGTTTAAACGCAAACTAGAACTATAAACTCTCCTCGAAATGAAAAAGCTATCCTTAGTTTTTGCAGCTGTATTGCTGGGGTTTGTTGGTTTTTCTCAACAGTATGAGAATGAAACGCCAAATGAAAAACCCAAATTCACAAACACAGAAGGGTTGGTCTTGCATCCAACCATCGTTCCAATGACCTTTCTCGGAACCACTCCGAGTCTTAGTACGGTTGTTGATCCTCCTTTTCCTGCTGAAGCAGCACAGGGAGGAAGTGGGTCTGAACATATTCCCGATTGTGAACGGGAAGAAAGAGACCGTCCGAGAAATGCCTATACCAACCCGAATGCCTTGCCGCAAGGGTTTGACCCGGCACTTCAGAAAGCTTATCCAGCACCGGTAGCGAACAAGGCTCCAACCTACAACTGGAATGGATTGGCATATTCCGGTGTGAACCCTGCCGACCCTACAGTGGATGTTGGGCCCAATCATGTTGTACAAATGATCAACGGATCAAGCGGAACAAAAGTGCAGGTGTTCAGCAAAACGGGAGCGGCACTGACTTCGGCAGTGAATATGTCTTCATTGTGCGGAACAACGGCTGGTGATGGAGACCCGATCGTATTGTATGATGAGCGTGCGGACCGATGGTTGCTGAGCGAATTCCTCAGCAGTGGTAACAAGTTATTGATCGCTATTTCGACCACTCCGGATCCAACCGGTTCTTATTATACGTATTCCATTACGTCTCCGGGTGGATTCCCGGATTATCCGAAGTATTCCATTTGGCAAGATTCCTATATCGCTACCGCAAACGTATCTTCTTCGGACATTTTTGTATTTGACAGAACGAGCATGCTTACCGGTGGACCGGCAAATGCACAGTTCTTCTCACAGCCTAACTTCGGAACAATCGCTTTCCAGGCAGGAACGCCGGTTAGCTTAAACGGAACAACAAACCCTCCTTCCGGCGCTCCGGCCATGGTCATGCGAATCCGCGATGACGCCTGGTCTGGTTCGTCAAGCGATGCACTGGAAATCTGGGAAATCAACATTAACTGGACAACTCCGGCAAGTTCGACGTTCACGCAGGCTGCCGTTCTTCCGGTAGCGGCATACGATTCTGATCTTTGCGGATATACCACATTTAACTGTATTCCTCAGCCGGGTACAACGACAAAAATTGATCCGTTGCGAGAGGTCTTGATGAATCGCATTCACTATAGAAACTTCGGATCGCATGAATCAATGGTGTGCTGCCACGTAACAGATGTTGACGGATCGGATCACGCCGGTATCCGATGGTACGAACTTCGCAGAACGGGTGGAACAGGAGGTTCCTGGTCGATTTATCAGCAAGGGACATATTCACCGGATAGCGATAACCGCTTTATGGGGTCTATCGGTATTTCTTCTTCAGGAAATATCGGGCTGATGTTCAATATTTCGAGTAGCAGTACTTATCCTTCCATTCGTTATACTGGCCGTCAGGAATGTGATCCATTGGGTGTGATGACCGAGCCTGAAACGACAATTATTGCAGGGAACGGAGTTCAGGGAAGTGGAACAGGAGGGCGTTATGGTGACTACAATGCCATGGGGCTCGATCCTTCGGACGGAGAAACCTTCTACTGCACTGCAATGTATAATCCAAGTTCTCAGTGGGCGACACGTATTGCAGCGTTCAGCATCCCAGTTTGTGTGGTAAGCCCTGAAATTGAATTTAACACTCCAACGTATACGGTGAATGAACCGGATGCAACAGTTTCGGCATCAGTTTGTTTGGATTACCAGGTGGTCAATGTGCCTATTTCAATTGCGATGGCTCCCACACAAAATGCTGATGTTGCTGTCAGTGTAATTGGAGGTTCGGCAACCCTGGGGGAAGATTTTACACTCAACAACACTTCATTTACATTGAACGGTTCCA
>JBNKYR010000264.1:0-5109 GCA_050300995.1 Crocinitomicaceae bacterium
GCAAGTCACGCAGTTTGTGTACGTCACAGCGACTTCCTCTACGGGATGTATCGTTCAGGATTCGATCGAGATCTTCGTGGGCTATGTGCCGGGAAGTGCTGTGGTGGCGAGTGCATCGGAATACGTGGTCCCCGAGGGAAGTGAGGTAACCTTGTATGGTGCGCCTTCCGGTTATTCGTATTTGTGGTTGCCGGTAGACGGACTTGCCGATCCGACCGCCATTCAAACGACCGCTACAGTCAATGAACCAACGGTGTATACATTGTTTGTTACGGATGGTATTTGTACGAAATCGGATACGGCATACGTCAAGACTTTCCAGTTCATTTGCGGAGAACCGTATGTATACATTCCGAATGCGTTCTCTCCGAATGGGGATGGCGAAAACGAAGTGTTGTATGTTCGTGGTCCGGTAATCGCGGAAATGGAATTCAGGATCTACGACCGCTGGGGCGAGTTGGTATTCGAATCGTACGATCGTCTGGACGGATGGAATGGTGAATTCCGTGGCAAGCCAATGGATCCCGATGTATACGACTATTACCTTCGTGTAACCTGCATTGATGGACTTGAGAGTATCATCAAGGGGAATGTGACACTGATTCGCTAGCGAAGAATCCTTACTTTTGGGGTACATTATTGATCCCATGAAAAAAATTATCACCAAAGAATCAGAAAAATTTCTTCAGGACTACCTGAACAATCCATCACCCACCGGTTTTGAGAGCGGCGGTCAGCAAATGTGGCTGGATTACATCCGACCATACATTGATGAATACATGACCGATCACTATGGAACGGTCGTAGGTGTCATCAATCCTGAAGCGGATTACAAGGTGGTGATCGAGGCGCATGCCGATGAAATTTCATGGTTTGTACATTATATTACCGAAAAGGGCTTTATCTACCTGCGACGTAACGGTGGATCCGATCACATGATCGCTCCGTCGAAACGCGTCAACATCCACACGGAAAAGGGAATTGTAAAAGCGGTATTCGGATGGCCGGCAATTCACATGCGCCAGGAAAAGGAAGAAACACCCAGTATGAAAAACATCTTCCTGGATTGTGGCTGCGATTCCAAGGAAGAAGTGGAAAAGCTTGGAATTCATGTAGGGTGCGTTGTTACTTTTGAGGACGAATTCATGATTCTCAACAAGAACCGGTATGTCGGTCGTGCGTTGGATAATCGTATCGGTGGATTCATGATTGCCGAAGTAGCGCGTTTGTTGAAGAAAGACAAGAAAAAACTTCCATTCGGATTGTACATTGTCAACTCTGTACAGGAAGAAGTGGGACTTCGCGGAGCACAGATGATTGCGCATCGTATTAAGCCCGACGTAGCAATTGTCACAGATGTTTGCCATGATACACAGACACCGATGGTGGATAAGATCCAGAATGGAGATCAAAAAGCTGGAGAAGGACCTGTTTTGACCTATGGTCCGGCTGTCCAAAACAACCTGCTCAATAAAGTGATTAAAACTGCTGAAAAGGAAAAGATCCCTTTCCAACGTGCGGCAGCTTCGCGTGCTACCGGAACCGATACGGATGCATTTGCGTACTCCAATGAGGGGGTTCCGAGTGTATTGATCTCGCTTCCCTTGCGTTACATGCATACAACAGTTGAGATGTGCAGAAAGGAAGATGTGGAAAGTACAATTCACTTGATTTATAGCTCCTTGCTGGCAGTCAAGAACAAGGAGGACTTCAAGTATTTGAAGTAATCGGAGGCAGCGGAATATTCGTATATTCGTTTTAGGCTAAAACGACGACCAATGAAGAAGGTTCTGCTTTCTGCACTTATGGCGGTGCCTGCTTTTGTGATGGCGCAGGTTCCGATCTTCAGCGAAGATTTCGATAACTATAACGATCAGGATTGGGCAGGTGTGGTATCGCCATGGATGTCTTCCTGGACGGGTGTTACAGGTCAGACTCCGGATTGTCAGGTAACAAATGCTGAATCGAGTAGCGCACCTAATTCCATTATGATCTTCGGGCCTCAAGGTGGAGGGGCGATCGACGCCATGATTGCTTTTCCAGGGGATTATACATCCGGACGATTTGAATTTCGGATGAAGCTCAAGGTAGCGACAGGAAAGGGAGGTTATTTTAATCTGCAATCAAGTTCAGCGGTTCCGGGAACAGCCTGGCTGGGTGAAGCCTATTTTGCGTCGGATAGCACCGGCACAGCTCGCCTGGGTGGACAGGCAATTCCGTTCAACTATCCAAATGGTGCCTGGATTGACATTTTGGTTGTGATGAATATTGATGCGGACATTGGACATTTTTACATTGATGGAAATGAAGTAGGTACTGGTTTTCAGATCTCATTGGAGTCGAACGGAGCCGGTGTGGGAGACAACATGTCTTTTGGCGGTGTGAACCTGTATTCATATGCTCCACAGGCTCCGGCTGTTGGCGATTGCGAATACTACGTGGATGATATTTCTTTGGTGGAAACCACCGCCCTGGATGCAGAACAACCGGTGCTTTCTCCGGCAATGAATGTTGTTCCGAATCCGTCAACCGGAAATTTCAGCTTGAACTTTAAGGATCTCGCGATGGAAAATGCGTCCATAACGTTGATGGATGTTTTAGGGAAAACAGTTTACAGTGGTCGTGCCTGCTTGATGGGGAGTGGAGTACTTCCGTTTCATCTGAATCTGCGTAATGGAGTTTATTTTATTGCTGTGACGGATGGAGTTGGGCGCATGACCCGAAAAATCATTGTCTGGAAGTAAAGATTTACGACCAGAGCGACCGTGAAGGCAAAATGCTGTCGTTTTCTTTTTGTCACGCCACCGGAAAAAGATAATTTAGCCGCATGAAATGGATCGGGAAGCGCATCAGTTTTGTCGACGATAAGCAGAAACTTACGATTGTCATCTATCCGGAAAGTCCGGCCTTTATTAAGGCCGCGATGGGAGCGTGGGTTGGTATGTGGTATGCCATCGGAGCAACAGTTATCTGGGCTTTTGCCACACTTGAGATGACCGATCAGGAATCCGTAATTCTGGTAGTGTTCATGACGTTCTGGACCTATTACGCTTTTCGTGTGACGCGCTCGTTTCTTTGGTTGCTCTGGGGGAAAGAATTGTTGAAACTCGATGAGGTTTCGCTGAGCTATAAGCGTTCCATCAAAAGTTACGGACGCGCAGTGCCGTATTTTCTGGAGAATATTTCTAAAATGCGGATGTTTCAGCCGAAAGAGCGTTCACTTCAGGCGGCCTGGGAGAAATCACCATGGGTCGGAGGCGGAGAACGCCTGGAATTTGATTATAAAGGAAAAGTGATTCGTTTCGGCCGGAAGCTGGATGAAAAAGATGCGGAATTGCTGTTCAGATTACTCGCAAAACGTATCGACGAGCGCCTGCGCAAGCTGAAATGATCAGTAGGTCTTCTCCATGAGGTAATGCTGGAGAACATCAAACAACTTGTAGCTCTTTTCTACCACCTGGTATCCCAGTCGTAAATAGAAATCCAGGGCATAATCGCGGGCATGCAGGATCATTTTCGTGTCGCCTCGTTCTATGGAGCAGGCTTCAACGGCTTCCATGATCTTTCTTCCATATCCGCGTCCCTGAAGTTCGCTGTCGACTGCCACGAACCGTACCTGGGCAACATGCTCGTCTGCCTGATCAAGTCGCGCAATGGCTCGGAGTTTTCCATCGTCGTACAAGGCAAAATGAACTCCGGTAGCATCTCCTTCATTGCGTTCACTTCCTGGTGGTTGATCCAATGGCTTTCGAAGTACGCGGTAACGCAGATCGTAATAATCTTCCCACTCTTCCGCAGATCGTGGTGAACGAATTTCAATATTCATCGGAATGCAATTGACGTAATGCGTTTGGTTTCTGTACCCTCAATGTTTTCGGATCGGATCAGTGATTGCGCGGCTGAATCCCGGAAGACTTCCTCCAGATTTTTGACTTTCCCTATCGGTACATGGAGTTTCCCCAACTGAAGCAGCAGATCTTCCGAATCCCACTCTCCAATTTTTTCTTGAAGACGCTGTTGCAGTGAAGTACGGTTTATCACCCTCGACTGGTTGTTATGGTAAATATCGTCTTTCGGAAGATCATCGAGCCCCAGCGTCTCGCAAAGCCGGTTGAAATGCAGATTTGATCCGATGGCAAGTGTAATTGTGGCACCGTCCTTTGTCTCAAAAAGTTCCCCATACGGAGCAATATTCGGGTGCAGGCTTCCGATTCGTTGAGGGACATGACCGGTCATGAGATAGTTGGAAGCCTGGTTGACAAGACTGCTGATGGCTGCATCATATAGTGAAACACTCACTGATTTTCCTTTGCCGGTTGATGTACGTTCATAAAGAGCCAGAAGAAGAGCTTCTTTCAGGTGGTGTGCTGCCAGGACATCAATCAGTGCAACGGGCATTTTTACCGGGCCGCTATCCGGGCTTCCGTTCATCGACATAAAACCTGATTCGGCCTGGAGGATGAGGTCGTAGGCCACGCGATCGCTTTCCGAACCGTAGCCATTGATCTTACCGATGATCAGCCGGGGATTGGCAGCGTGCAAAACTTCATCAGTAATGTTCAGTTTTCGGTCGTCGCCGTACTTGAAATTGGTAATCAGCAGATCCGCATCATGAATAAGCTCCATGAAAACCGCGTGATCATCGGGTGCGGTGAGGTTCAGTCGTTGGTATTCCTTCCGGTAATTGATACTGGAAAAATAGGCCGAAACATCAGAGTCACTTTTTTCCTTTGGCAATTTCCAGCTGCGGGTAACATCACTGTATACCGGATGTTCGACTTTAATAACTTTCGCTCCCAATTCTGCGAAGAACATTCCTACAGATGGCCCGGCGAGAACGGTACTGGCATCAATTACAACTAGCTGATCAATCACTTTCTAATTTCCAATTTACAAAAGCGGTAACCTTCGCGCTTTCTGATTCATCGAGTTTTGCGTACTCAATCATTGTTGGTAAAATGGTTGTCCATTCACTGTGGGAATAAGATGTTATCTTTTTCCAGTCATGACAACCAACGCATTTGTTCTCATAGATTCGTTTTCCGGAAATTACTTCAGCTGGCATCGTTGCTGTTTCACTACTCTCAGGCGTTGGTTCTATCAACGTTT
>JBNKYR010000265.1:0-5107 GCA_050300995.1 Crocinitomicaceae bacterium
CGGGTAGATCCGGAAGCTCTTTACCGACCATTTTTCAAACTCATGGGAGTGATCCAGAGCAAGGGTTGGGATCCGATCTTATCTTATTCGGAAAAATAAAATTGTAATTATCCGATTCGGATCATTTTACGTTATGGCCGTAAACGAAAAGAAATCGGAGCCGTTCAGGCGTTTATTTGTTTTTCTCCTCGTCCACTAACTCCAACTTTACGATGGAAGGATAGTAGGCTTCGACCTCCACGTATTCTCCTTCACAACACGGAAACACCGATGGCCGCCAGTTCCAGTAGATCTTAAATTGACGATTCAGATAATTCGGATTTCCTGAAATTTCCTCTTCATCCGACATCAGTTCATAGTCTCCGTAGTCATTGTTTCCGTGCCCGAAATCATAGCTCTTACCATCCGCATCCTCAAAGTTCAAATGAAAATAATCTCCCAATTCCGGACCGGTAAATTTGGCAATGAACGGATTTTCTAAGCCTTTCCATGCTTCGATCTCGTACCGAAGCATGATGATCAGATCAGATTCCAGATCGGGAGGGCACCGAACGATATAATCCTCAACACCATTGGGTTCAAATTTCCTGTCGGGACCGTTGTTCTCCATCCGGTTGTTCTCGAAGGTAAACACGGGATGGTCGTCTACTTCCTTCTGCCAGACTCCTCCATCAATATCGGTGTAAGCACCAAGTGAATTGTTGTGGATGTAATTGTTACGGATGTGAATGTCCGAATTACCAAGATTATCGTGAAGCCCTGCCAGCCCACAGCCATTCAGGTCACAATTTTCGATCACAACATGGTGGGCGTTGTCAAACCCGATCACCCTGCCCGAACAATTCTGGCTTTCACCGGTTCCGGGTGCAAAATGTTTCATGTGAATGTTCTTTACGGTAATGTGGTTCCCGGAGATCCACATCACATTTTCGTATAGAATCGTACAATACAGATTAACCTGCCCAATACCTTCGATAGTAATATGCGAACCGTCGATCCATGTACCGTCGGTGTAATAGGTACCTTCATCAATGAGGATGTAAATACTGTCTTTATCATTTGACTTTGAAAAATAGTCATTCAGCGAGGTAAAGGTCCTGTCGGGTCCGATGTGAATAGTATCCGTTATTGCCGCACTTATCTCCAGTTCTCCCGACGAAACCGGCATATCACCATTCCTTGCAAACGAAAGTAAGGGTAGACCGAGCAACACGAATAGCAGGGATTTTTTCACGGGGCCTATACGATACCTGTAGTTTTTCATTGTGCAGAACATTTTGAAACTTCCTGAATATAGAAAATTTGCAGCACCCGGTACTGAACAAAGCCTCGCTCCCCATCTTTCCCGGATATGGGATTGAATCGGCGATTTAGTATCTTGTGCGCAGAATCTAAATACACTGATTAACCAACAAATGAACTATCTCCTAAGATCCCGATTGTACCTCCTTATTCTTCTTGTTTCAGGTGCCATCTCCCTTAGTTTTATTCCTGACCCTTTGGAAGATGTTGAGGTCGACTTCGGATTGATCGGTTACAGAGTGCAGGATGTCAGCGGAAAAATTCACCGTTTGGGCGTTGAGCAGGACGGTGTAAAACCAATAGCCTGTGTGTTTATCGATGTTGAATGTCCGATCTCCCAGCGCTACATCCCTACCTTGAATGAACTTTCGCACTACGCCGATTCCGTCGGGGTGATTTTTTACGGCATCATAAGTGACCCTTCCACAAGTCCCAAAGAAGCTGCTGAATTCCAGCACGAATATGCCATTGACTTCCCGGTTCTTTTCGATGCTTCAGGAGATATTGCACGTCAGCTGAAACCGAAAACGTTACCACAATCTTATGTGCTGGATGTTCACAATACCATTCTTTATTCGGGCCGAATCGACGATGGCTATGTTTCACCCGGGAAAACAAGAAAGGTCATTCGACACCATGATCTGAAAGAGGCCATTGAAGCAGCTTCAGAACGCAAAATACCAGCCTCTGCATTCGAAGAACCGATAGGCTGCATTTTTGAATCCTGGAAATCCGAATACCCGGAAAACATTAACTACAATCGTGATATTGCCCCTATCGTTAATGCGAATTGTGTCAACTGCCACAGAGATGGAGACATTGCTCCGTTCTCGCTGGAAGGGTATGACAATGTGAAGCGCAGAGCTCAAATGATCGAGTATGTTACCAAAGAGCATTACATGCCGATCTGGAAACCTGAAAGAGGCCACGGAGATTTCAGAGATGAGCATTTCCTGAACGATTATCAGATCGAATTGATCAAACGGTGGAATCAGAACGATCAGGAAGAGGGGGCTGAAGAAGAACGGATCCCGGAACCTACTTTTGGCCAGGTCGACTGGAAATACGGAAAGCCGGACAAGATCGTTGAAATGACGGCCTCCTACACGGTCCCTGCCAAAGGAGAGGATATCTACCGGTATTTTGTAGTACCGGATGTCTTCACGGAAGACAAAATCATCAAAGCGCTTGATTTTATGCCGGGAGCAAAAGAGGTCGTGCACCATGTGATCTTCCTGTTGGATTATTCCGGTAAAGCCCGAGAATTTGATAAAAAGGACCCGGAACCTGGATTTTCCGTGTTCGATCAAAACGGTTTTATGCAGAATCCGGGGGTGTTTGCTTTTGGTGGATGGAATCCGGGAACGCAACCATACATACTTGCTGAAAATGTAGGCATGTATATCCCGGCCGGGGCAGATGTGGTCATGGAAATTCACTATCACCTGACCGGAAAGGAAGTGCAGGATAAAAGTGCCATTGCAATGTACTTTGCAGATCAGGTACCTGAAAAATTTGTTGGTGGGCTCATCATGGGAACAAAGAACATTTCTATTCCGCCGGAGGAGAAAATGTATCCAAAGAGCATCTGGATGGAGGTTCCTGCCGACTTTTATATTACCGACATTACACCGCACATGCATGCAATCGGTCAAAGCATTGATGCTAAAGTGACGAACAAGGAGGGGACGGTCCGGTCACTGATCAAAATAGACGATTGGGACCTTCGCTGGCAAAACATTTATTCCTACCGCGAGCCTGTCTTTGTAGAAAAAGGGAGCATCATTGAAGCCGATTTTACATTCAACAACTCTTCCGATAACCCCTCCAACCCGAATAACCCGGCCAAAGAGGTGCATTGGGGCTGGGGTGCCGACGATGAAATGTGTGAACTATTTATGACTTTTATTCCGGCAGATCCCCAAAAGACAGGTTTGATCAAACGTGCCGCACTGGCAAGCTGGATCCACATTGACAGTCTAAGCGAGAACGAACTGATTTCGGAGAAAGGCATTGATCAAACAGCCAGGGAACTCATGGAAGTTGACATCTGGTCTGATAAAGGCCAGGCGCTATTGGTGGCAGCTTATGAATCGGATCATGTAAAAGATATCCTGACAAAATTCAAATATGCCGAACGTGAGAATGAAAGGAATCAGACCTTTCTGACAAATTTCGGTGTATACGTGGTCCTGTATATCGCCACCAAGGAAACAACAGCAGGAGTTTTCTGGGATGCCTATAAAGCGAACGCACTGTTCAAGAATGCCATTGCTCTCGATCGGAAGGATTGGAATGCACGTTATTCGAGAGCCTACTCCTATGTTGAAACGCAACGAAAGCACTACGTCAAAAAGGGCGTGAAGTGGCTGAAGAAGTTGAACAAGAAGTTTCCCGGCAACGCGGAGAGTAAATATCATCGAAGCTATCTCAGCCTGATCAAGGGATATAAATTTCTCGGAAAGAATGAAAAGGCCAAAGCGGTCGTTTTACAGGCATATGACTTGTTTCCCGAAAACATGAATGTCAGGCAGGAACATGCCATTCTGAAATACAACTGATCAATCCTTAGCGGGCCCGATTCCAACATAAAGATCCGCAGCACTTTTCACCCTATTCCCTAACGCTAATCGGTGTAATTGTATAACCGAGTGCTTCCAGTTGTTTTATCAGTCCGCAATCGTACATCAAATGACTTAAACCTACCGCTATGAAACAGCTGTTCGTTTCGAGCAAGCCTGTGATCGTTTGCATCCATTTATTGTTTCTGTCCGTCAATAAAAGTGTATTTCGACAAGGTTCTTCCAACTGATAATCAATTTCCATTTTGGCGTACCAGTCAGTTTCTTCACAGCCATTTTCGCCTTTGGCAGTGATCCTTTCTATGATTCCAGCCAGCCTTTGTTTATGCCTTTTTCGCGGCATTCCTTCCACATCCTTATTAATCAGCTCTATTTGTTCCCTGGTTGTTTCCAGCCCAATGATCCTTTTTCCCTGTTGTTCAGCTTTAAACCCAATGTGATCATCCAGCGTAAGCGAAGTATCAGCGGCAGATCTTGCCAGACAAACCTTTTGCTTAAAATGTCTGTTCAGGAACACATACATTTCCGTGGGGGTCATTTTATTGAAATCCGTCGGACTCTTCGCAAATATGGCCTCCACCGTTGCCAAATCCTTTTTACTTAAATACCTGCTCCATTTTGTCGTGGTGGTACGTGCGTTTATGATCTCTTCAGCTGTCGGTCCCGCATCGCTTAAATTCTCTTTTATCAGAATATCACAGGAAGACAGAAAGTCACCTGCATTTGAACAGGATTCGAAAAACGACTCTCCAAAAGCGTGGTGCGTTCCGAACAGATAGGACGTTACCCGTGAATTGGAAGACGTTACCCTGAACAGAACTGTACGACCGAAAAGTGCGTCTTCGGTGCTTTGACCTGACGCTATTCCCGTCAGCATCAAAAAAGAAAGCACTATTATTCTATTTACCCATATCATGTTCCGCACATTGCAGCCGTTCAACAGCCTCTATCCTTTCGCTGCCCACACAATATAATAGTTCCAGCCGCCAAATAACCTCGAATCGACAAGTTTTGTGTGACTCAATTCCCTGAAACCGATCTTTTCCTTACTCAGACAATACGTGTAAAACCCATGAAATCTGCCGGATTTTATGGGTACGGATAATATGAACGTCAAACAAGAACATGTCATTCTGAAATAGAATTGATCGCGCTATCGCCCCTTTCTTCAAAGCAAAAGAGTCCACAGAATCCATCATACCCATTTTCGGATTAATTTGAAG
>JBNKYR010000266.1:0-5106 GCA_050300995.1 Crocinitomicaceae bacterium
TCCTTCAACGCCAGCTCTTTTTCCTTCTTTTCCGTTTCGTACTTCACATGGATCTCGTGGATCGCTCGTTGGTTCTCCACTTTAAACAGACTATCACGAAATAGATTGCTCTTCAATAAATGATCGTAGGCCTTCCGGTACATCCCCTTTCCTGCGTAAGCAGTGGAAAGATGACCGTGGATCTCGTACAACAATACCGGTGAAATGATACCTCCCGGAATACTGAGTGCCTCATCGAAATGATAAATGGCTTTCTCGTAATTCTTCTGCTCGAAGTAAAAGGCCCCCAGGTTTTGGTGAATGTCACTGATGTTTTCTACGTTCTCCAACTCCTTTGCATAAAAGTATGCCGTATCAAAATGCGCTACAAAGCGATCGTTCTGCCCAAGTCGTTTGTAGATATTCCCGAGATTCACGTGGTTGGTGTAGAATTGCGCGTAACTCTGCACCGTTTGGTTATAGCGATTGCTCTCCTGAATAACGTCGATGGCTTTTTCAAATTCGCCCTTGTTCTTGTAGATCACGGCAATGTTGGACAATACTCTTGAAATGCCCAGGCTATCTCCCAGCTTACGTTTAAGATCGAGGCTTTGCCGATAATATTTCAGGGCATTTTCCGATTCGCCCATTACGTCCCAAACGAGACCAATATTCAGAAAACTGGTGGAAATGGATTTATCTCCGGCACCCGTCTTTTCTTTCAGCTTCAAGGCCTTGTACATGGTGTCGATGGCATTTTTGTAGCGCCCAAGGCTGTTCAGCTCCAGGCCACAATTGTTCATGAACCTGCTGCGGAGGGTGTCGTTTCCTTTGGCGAGTTTAAGTGCCTCCCTGTAAAAGCCCAGCGCCGCTTCGTGATTTCCCTGGTCACTGACAAGAATCCCCATGGAATTTGTAGCCAGCGCCTGCGACCGAATATCTTTTGCCTTTTTTGCAAGGGCTATGCAGCGGCGGTAATGTATTTCGCACAGCGAATCTTCGTAAGCATTGTAATAGAACTTCCCGATCTGGTATTCCGTTTTTACACGGTTCTTAATATCTCCGGACTTACGCTGCTGTTCGGAAAGTCGCAACAGGCTGTCGGGCCGCTCCTGCGCAAAGGAAGGCAGCGAAAAGATGAGAACCAGAAAAAGTGGAAACAAGTACTTCATGCCGTTTTCAGTGACGGAGCAAAAGTACTATTTCATCAAATAGATGTCAATGTCCGGATGATTCTCTTTACAGCGCCACATGAAGAACAGCAGTATTTTTATCTTTATACACAAAACCGCCCTGATATGATCCGTTCGATCGTCCTCTTCTTCTGCCTCCTGTTGAATGCCAGCGCCTTTTCACAAGAGCAGTTGGCACCCCCAAGCGTATACGACGAAGTGGTTCTGGAATTGAACAACGGGGAAAAATGGCTGGTCAACGAAAACATGTTGAAGCCATTGCAAAAATCCTTCGAATTGATCGAAAATGCAGGCACCCTGAAAAAAGGCAGCCAGCACAGGCTCTTCAGAAAACTGTGGAAACTAAGCGATAAGATTGCAGACGTGTGCTACCTCGAGGGGGAGGGACACCATGTTTTCCACGCCTGGTTTATGCCTTACATCAATTTGCTGGAGGCCCTGCGCGATGAGTTGTTTGTGGAAGATGCCAATAGCATCCTCGAAGATCTCAGACATTCGGTTGAGATCTACCACACATACTTCGAATAATTACGAATTGATCAGAGTACCCTTACGTGAAGCGCTACCCAACCGCGTGGTTGTTTTTCGCGCTCAAAACTGACTTTGCTGTTTGCTTTTGGTTCTCCTGAAACGTTGTTGATGTGCACGAAATAGCTTTGTCCTGCATCATCCTTGATAAAACCGTATCCCTTCTTCTCGTCAAAGAACTGTACAGTTCCGGTGAATTCGGTCGGCTCTTCGACTTCCTCCTTCTTGGGAACACCGATTTCAATGTCTTTTGCCTTGATCTTTGTTTTTCCTTCCGGATCTGGTGGTGTATCACGAATGACTCCGTTTTCATCTACGTAAGCCATCATGCTTTCAAGACCACCGCCTTTTGAGTGCTCCTTTCGATCCTCCTTTCGCTCAAGCTTTTCTTTACGCTTTCGCAGTTTTTTCTTTTCTCTTTCCTTCTTGTTAAACGTATCCGCCATCTATTTTTTTACTCGTTCATTAAAAAAAAGCCTGCCGTATTTCAGGCAGGCTTCTTGTCACGTTGGTTAACCAATCCTTTTTACATCCACCGCTTTCGGGCCTTTCTGTCCCTGCTCAACGGTAAACGATACCTTATCGTTCTCATTCACCTGATCTACCAATCCTGTTGAGTGAACAAAAACGTCCTCTCCTGTGTCAGCAGTCGTGATGAAGCCAAAGCCTTTCTCTCTGTTAAAGAACTTTACTGTACCTTCTTTCATTTTACTTGTTTTTATTAATTAAGCTTGTTTGTCTATTTCAAATTCAGACTCTTCGCTATGCACATCGGCACGTGAGAATGCGTCTGAAACTTCTTTCCGGGAACAATGCTCAGCAGAATTGCATGCGGTACACATGACCTTCAGGACGATTAAATCCTGCTTCCTACCAATTCCAATAAATTAAATGAGATAAAAAGAAAAAGATGAAACGTAAACGTTTCGGTACTACTTGCTAATTACACCCAATAATTCGTAAGAATCATTCCTGGTAATGCAAAGGTACGATTATTATTAGGATAACTGCATTTATTTCGAATAGAACATGATCATTGGACGAAAATAATATTCGTGCCAGCCCTCTTCATATTTCTCCGCATTCCCCGGATAAAGGTTACTGTGGACCATGTGCAGCACCGTACCACCGTTCGGAGAAGCCTTCAGATTGATTTCCAGAATGGAGTCTTCCCACCCCGGTTCAAACTCATCTGTGCGCCATGTCTGTACGATCTTTGCATTCGTTACCAGCTTTACATTGATCCCACTGATGTACTCATCCCAGGCTGTAAAACGGGTACCTTCCCTTCTTTCGATCACGGCTACACCGCCGGTCATTTCGGAATGCCTGTCAGCATCCAGCCAGTCGTTGTAAACCGTTTCCACGTCTGCAGGGATTTCAATGGTGATGTTGATGGTCTCTTTGCTCATGATCTTCGACTTGATTCCATTAAATTACAAATCTTTAGCAGAATTCAGCGAGCCTTGCATCCATTTCCTTTCATCGGACTTCACACACATAATAACTTAAGCCGATTCTTCAACCAAAAGGGCAATATGTTCAGAATTATTCTGATTCTGGATTATTTTAACTATCTTAAAGTGCTACCTACTACAACCAGGCCGTCACAACCTGTCATTTAATGAGATTTTTCCTCCTCCTCAGTACCCTGATGTTGGGTATACTTTTTCGGACCGTTGCCCAGGAAGACGTAGTTTTACCTGAAATACAGGCATTGCTGGACTCCAGTCTGGTATACGCAGACGACCTCCCAAAAGCGCATGAATTTGCGAGTGAAGCCATCCGACTGGCTAAAAAATCGGAATCCAACCCTTCTATCGGAGAAGCCATGGCCAACAAGGGCGAACTCTTCAAGCAGGAATTGCGCTACGGCAAAGCGATTACGTACTACGACGAGGCAATACGCGCCTACCGGATGACCGGCGACAAAGAGCGCCTGATCGAGCTGATGCGTGTCTGCGGAAGGTTCTACTATGAACTGGGAGAATATGAAACAGCCATGGTTTACTACGTTGAAGCCCTCGAAATGTGTGAGAAGCTGGGACTCAACAACAGTGAAAAGGGCTGGCTATTGCGTTACATCGGATCGGTGCTGAAACGACAGGAGAATTACGACAAAGCTCTGGAGTACTACCGGAATTCCTACAACGTTTTCAAACGCATTGACGACAAAGAAGGCATGTCTTCCAGTCTCAACAATATCGGAAACGTCTACGGACAACTCGACGATGATTCGCTTCAACTACTCTATTACCAAAAAGCATTGGTACTGGCACTTGAATACGATTCGCTCTGGCGCGCGCCCATCATACTCAACAACATCGGAGCGGTACATACGGCACGTGGTGAGTACAAAGAAGCCGACGCTTGTTTCGACCGGGCCTATCACCTGCTGATGTCCCTGAAATATCCGGATTACACCTTTCTTTCCGAAAACATGCAGGAGCGCGCCGAATTGTTCTGGGTCCAGGGCAATTATTCCGAAACCCTGAAAGCGTTGAAGAAGGCCGAAGAGTTTGCCCTCAGAACTGAAAAGAAACAGAAACTGGAATTGAGTGACATCTACGAATTCTACTCGGACGTTTATGCTGAACTGGGAGATTACAAAAAAGCCTACGAGTATTTCGTGAAGTTCGATGAGGTGGACTCTGAATTGAACAATGCCGAGGCAAGCGTGCAGATTGAGCGCCTTGAACTGGAGCACGACCGGGAAAAAAACGAACAGCGCCAAATGGCTGCCGCCGAATTGCAGGATGTCAAAGTACAAAACCAAATAGCCTGGTCGATCTACCTGATCATCGGCTTCGTCGCACTGATCGGCTTCCTGATCTTGGTATTCTTTCAGAAAAAACGTCTGGCGAAAGCCTACAAGGAACTCAGTGAGAGTCTCGAAAAGGAAAAAGAACTCGGAAATCTCAAATCGCGCATCGTTTCCATTGCTTCGCACCAATTCCGAACACCACTCACCGTGATCAAGTCCAGCGTATCACTCATGGAAATGCATGAAGCCGCCGGAAAACCTTCCTCAGGCCCGGTATTTAAGCGGCTTTCCAAACGGATCAGTGAACAAGTGGAGAACATGACCAACCTGACCAATCAGGTGCTGGCGCTCGGAAAAACACAGGCAGGCAATCTGCATCCTGAAATGGTTCCCACAAATGTTGTGGCGCTTTG
This sequence comes from Crocinitomicaceae bacterium, assembly GCA_050300995.1. Lineage (GTDB taxonomy): Bacteria > Bacteroidota > Bacteroidia > Flavobacteriales_D > Crocinitomicaceae > UBA4466. The sequence continues at coordinate 4,878 of JBNKYR010000266.1, forward strand.
TAGTGAGATCTGCGAACGAATGAGTGACATTCAGGAAGATGGGCGACGCGCACATGTGATCGTTGTTGGAAAAGACACCCCGGTTGTTCTCGACCGTGAATTGTTCAAACATGTGGTGATCAACCTTCTGGGCAATGCCTTCAAGTACTCGATCGGAAGGGCTGAACCAATTCTTACCATCCACTTTACCGATTCAAGTGTGAAGGTTAGTGTGAAAGATCACGGTATC
>JBNKYR010000267.1:0-5068 GCA_050300995.1 Crocinitomicaceae bacterium
CAGTTGTGCCAGCGGCAGGGCATCAGGCAGCAAATGTGTAGTCTCCGGTACAATGTTTTCCAGTTCGAGGGGGACGAAGCCTTCTGCCCACAGGTAAAACTCAAGCCCTAGCTCGGCATTCTCCAGGGAGTTGTTTGCTTTGCGAAGTGAGAGCAACCTGTTCTGAACTGTGATGGAGGCTTCCAGAGTGTCAATGAACGGACGATCTCCGAACAGAGCGGCATCTTTTACGGCGTTAAATCGCAGCAGCGAATTTTCGTAAGCAAGCTGATAAACGATCATTTGTTCATAGCTCTGTTGCCATTTCCAATAGGCATTGGAGGCATTCCTGCGCAACTCGTTGAGTAGGATTGTGCGTTCCAGTGCTGAACTGGTACGGTAGAGTTTGGCTTTTTCCAGCTCGGCTCTTCGCTGATCGATCAGAAGACCGTTTCCAAGTTCCAGACGCACGCCCGCATACCACAATCCTGCGTCGGGAATGCGTTGTTCCGGGTTCAGATAGGCGCCACCGTTTTGAGTGTAGCCGATTTCCGCGGAAAATCCGAACCAGGTAGGGATTTTAACGCCCCCGGCAATGTGACTGTAATACTGCTTGTCTTCGAAGTACTTTTGATCCATATTGCCGAACAGTTTCGGGTCAAAAGCTCCGCGCGCTTCCGTAACCTGTGATTTCCCCATGGATTGCACGATGGATGCACGATAGGCATACGGATGATTTTCCATGACCTGCTGCAGGAAGGCTTCATAGGTCAATACGTTTGAATTGTCCTGTGCAAGACCGTTCAACGAAAAGACCAGCGAGAGAAGAATGAACAACTGTCTCATTTTTTGTCAGATTTTGTTGGTGGGGCAGGTTTGTAAAATTCCGGTGGGAAGCCGTTGATCTTTCGCCACAGTTCGTACCATACAGGGACGTCATTTAACAGGATCATGGCTTTGGAACCACCACCTACACGAAGTGCTTCCGGCCAGGAGCGATCGTTTTTATCAGGCCGCACCAATACCCTGAATTTTCCGTTCGGGCTGATGAATTGGTCGATGGCGTAAATCTCACCGCCGTAAGTTCCATAGCTGGCACCCGGCCAACCCGAGAAGACAATGGCCGGCCACCCGTCGAATTGCAGGCGAACATGCTCGCCGATATTCATGAGCGGCAGGTCGATGGGGTCTACGTAGATTTCCACGCCGAGCTGATAATTTTCGGGCATGAAACTCAGTACGGGATCACCCTCTTTCATGATCTCTCCGATTCCCTGTACCAGCAGTTTGGTCACATAGCCATCCTGCGGTGCCAGGATCACGTAAAATCCCTGCCGGGTTTCGTAGTTCGAGTACTGGTTCTCAAGTTTGTTCACATTGGATTCAGTGTCGAATTTGTCTGTTTCCGTGGAGAACTTATCTGACAGCGTTTTGGCATAATCGGATTCGAACTTTGCGTTGATGTTGTGGAGTTCGATATGCAGATTCAACAATTCGTTCTTGTTGTTCTTCCATTTGTTTCCTGCACTGATTTCCTTGGACATGGCCTGTTGCGCTTTCATTCTTCGGCCTTCCAGATCGGCGAGTGATTTAAGTCCTCTTTGGTAAAGGCTGTCCATACGCTGGTATTGGTACTGAGCAATGGAATTGTCGAGTTTGGCGCTCTGGTATTCAATGCTGTCGTTTTGGATCAGCAGTCTGACCTGTTCGATCTTTACCCTGATCTTATTGCTTTCGAGTTCACGCCGTGCAACAAGGGCATCCAGCTGGGAGTTCTGTGCATCAATCTTTCGGGAGTATGAATCCACGGATTGCTTTTTCAGATCCAGTTGGTTTTTTGTCCGTTCCAGCAAGTGCTCATCGAAATACGCATCTTTGATTTCAGAGATGATCACGATGGTATCTCCCTTTTTGACAAAATCACCTTCCTTTACTTTCCAGGCTTCGATCCTGCCTGAAATGACCGAGTGGATTTCCTGCGGGCGCTGGTTGGGGTACATGGTCGTGAGCTTTCCCGAGGTACGCACGTTTTGCGTCCACGGTAGCAGGGCAATCATGAACAGGATAAAAGCAGTCCACTGTGCAATTCGCAGTAAGACTTTTCCCGTCTTTTTCGCCTCGACCTCACGCAGCGCCTGGTAGGTTTGCTGGTCGATCTTGGATGAAACGTTATTGTGAGATATGTTTAACATGACTTATGAATTTGAATGAACGATTTCACCGTTTTTCAATATGATTTGCCGGTCGATGAATCCGGGCATACGGAAAGCTTCGGAACTTGATAGCACGACAGTCCACTGATGGTTTCGATCGAGCAGGAAAGTGAGGATCCGTTCACGGTCTTCCGGCGAAAAGACAGAGAAGCTGTTCTCAAGAAGCAATAACCTTGGTTTGTCAGCAATCGCTCTGGCGATCAGGATTTTCGCTACCGTACTTTTGGAAAACTGTTTCCCCATCGGTAGAATGTGTGTGTCGTAGCCTTGCGGTAATCGTGAGACCAGATCACACAATCCGAGTGCTTCAACGGCCCACTTAACATTCTCAAACGTGGCGTTCGGTCGTCCCAGGGTGATGTTTTCCAGCAGGCTTCCTTCAAACAAGGTTTCGTCCCGAAGGTATCCGCCGATATGTCCCCGAAGCTGGTCGAATTTGAAATTGTTCAGCGGAATGCCATCAATAGTGATGGAACCGTCAGAAGGTGTCAGAAGACCACCAATGAGGTACAGCAACGTCGATTTTCCGCTGTCGTTGTGACCGGTGATCAGTACTCGCTCTTTCGGGGCCACGGAAATACTCACATTTCGGAGTGTTGGGTTTTGTTCCTGTGGGTAGCGGTAAGTAAGATTGTTGATGTCCAGTTGAACACCTTCTTCCGAACCTTTGAGGTCGATTCCGCCTTCTTTTTCGAGTTCCAGATCCGTTACCTGTCCCAGTTTTTCCAGGGAGGTCAGAACGTCGTAGATCGTTTCGAAACTGAGAATGACCTTTTCCACGGAATTAACGACCAGCAGGATGACAATTTCGGATGCCACGAATTGCCCGATGTTCATTTGCTGATCAATTACAAGAAGACCACCGATGAGAAGCAAACCAACCGCTACGAGAACCTTGAAGACCACCATCAGGCTATATTGCCAGCGCAGGATTGTGAAGTGGTTTTCCCGCGAATTGTTGTAATCGAGGGCATGTTTGTTTGTACGTTGCATGGTCAGATCTGCGTTTCCGGACAGCTTGAAGGTGGTATTCGAACGGGCGATCTCTTCCAGCCAGTGTGCCAGCATGTATTTGTGCTTTGATTCTTCCAGACTTGTGTTCAATCCCCGTTTCATAGTCAGCAGAAAAATGACCAGGATGATGATCACCAGCAAAAGGCTGAAAACGATGAAGAAAGGGTGGTACAGAGAAAGCAGAATCAGTCCGAAGAGCACCTGGATACTTGCCGAGGAAAATTCGATCAGGATCTTCGTGATCCCTTTTTGAATTGAGATGACATCGAAAAAGCGGTTCATTAATTCCGGGGCATGTACGCGCAGCAACTGTTCCAACCGGATTTTCGGAATGCGGTAGGTGAATTCGAATGCGGCACGCGTAAAGATCTTCTGTTGCAGGTTTTCAGTGATCCGCAATTGATTGATCTGCATGATCCCGCTGAGGGCGATCGCACCGGCAACGAGAATGATCAGGACAATCCACGATGCACTCACAGTTCCTCCCTGGATGAGGTTGATAATGGACTGAATGCCCACCGGAAGAACCAGGTTCAGAAGGCCGATAATGACGGCGTAGATATACAGGTTTCTGATTTCAAGTTTATCCGGCTTCAGCAGCAACCAGAAACGTCTGGCCGGACTTAATTTATGTGTTTCCATGATGTTGAGTTAACAATGAAGTACCACCGATCGTTTCAATCGGAAAAGTCAAAAGCGGGAGGCTACGCTAACTCAGGGGGAGGTATGGGAATTTCCAGCGCTACGATAAGAAGGGCTGAAAGGTCGTTCGGATAAACGGGTTGTTGCGGAATTGTAAACAGTTTCTTTGAAGGGTTCCAATCCGGGAAAAAAAGCAATTGATCGGAGAGGTCATTTTCTTCCTGCCCGTCATCCATTGATTCGGACAACTCAATAGGATCCTCATCAGCCTGCCACTGTACGAGATTGTCCACCACCTGATAGGAAATAGTCAGCAGCATGAACAGCCCAAATAGAATCGATATGAGTGATTTATTTTTCAATGGATAGTTCGCGCTCGGCTAATTGAGTGTAGAACGAAGTAACGGCATCCTCACCTTCAATAATATCTGTCAGGCGGGGAAGGTGATTGGCAAAAAAACGCTGATGTTGCGCTCCCTCGATGATCGTCGATACCAGCATGTGAGGATACTTAAATCCGGGGTTGATCTCCAGGATGATGTCTGCGACACGTTGAACCAGCGACTTATACACCATAAAGAAACCCGATTCATTGTCGGAATCAACCGATTTGCAGAAGTAGACCTTGGAAGATTCCATGATCACGATGTTGTGCAGTTTCGCTTCATCGATTTGAGAAACTTCCATGTCTTCGTCAATCTTTTCGGTCAGGCAGCGAATGGCATTGCGCAATCTGACTTCCGGTGATTCGATGTTGAGCGTACGCATGACTACCCGGTATTCCATCCAACTCCAGTACCACATGACCAAATAGGCGAGGAGATTGTGCTTGTTATCAAAATAGCGGTAGACCGAAGCTTCAGTTGATTCAATGCGTTGGGCCAACTTCTTGAAGGTGAAGTTTTCGAATCCCAACTCTTCCATGAGATCAATCCCCTGACGTAGAATCTTTTCTCCCAGTTCACTGGTGAGTGGGTCTTTTTTGAAAACCTGTGAGTTGATCTTGATCGCTATTTTTGAGTGCAATGATTCCATTACTGTTAGTAAATCAATGCAAATATAATAGTAATACTATCATTTTGCAAAAAAAAACAGCAAAAATTTCTACTCCCAATGATTGATAGGGGATGGTGCAAGAGGGATGAAACCCTTGTCAATTAAGGGATGAAGCGATGGCGATATCAGAAGAAATATTGTTTAGCGTAGCTGATCGATAAGGA
>JBNKYR010000268.1:0-5036 GCA_050300995.1 Crocinitomicaceae bacterium
TGGAATTACCACTACTTATCCGAACGGTCAGAAGTGGAAGTTCGTGGATGCGGCTTACAACTTCCCGAATCCACAGGTGCCGTTTAGCTATCCGAATTCGATTGCCATCAGTTCCGGAACGGATCTGACGGATCAGAACTTCATCGGAATCAAACTCGGAGACGTAAGCCTCGACTGGGATGCTGTGTTGGCGAAGAGCCAGTCGGATAATATCATCTTCTACAGCGAACCGGATACGGTGGACATGGATGAAGAGTTCCTCTTCCCTGTTTTGGTTGATGAGTTCACCAATGTACTTGGGGCACAATTCACCATGGAGTGGCCTGCCGATTACTTCGAATACATGGAAGTGAGCGGAAACGAATACGGCATCAACTTCAGCGAACACCTGGCGGATAGCGGCTATCTAACCGGATCATGGTTTGAGCCGAACGTTAACCCGATGTCGTTGCAGGCCGGAGACACCCTCTTCACGATGAAGTTCAAAGTGAAGAATCCATTCTTCAGTGAGAAGATCTCTGTCACTTCTTCGGTGACCAAAGCGGAAGGATATGATCCTGAGTACAGCAAACTGACGCTGGTGGATGCCTTCGATAATATTGTGTTCAGATCGCCATTAGGATTCGAAGAAAACGAAAACCTGATCGGATTTGAAGTATACCCTAACCCGACTTCCGGAGAAGTAACCATTGACTTCATTGGAAACGGACAAGGTGATGCAGGCCTTGCATTGTATGATGCACACGGGAAGAAGGTAAAAGAATTTACAGTTGAACAGAAAAACGGTAAGAACTCACTCGCACTGGATCTCAGAAGCCAGATGGTTGCACTGAGCCGCGGAGAGGTTGTTTACCTTGTTCTTAAGCAAAACGGCAAGCAGTACATTAAGAAGATTACCTTGTATTAATTGATGCACTAAAAAGCATGTTTTCATGAGGCGATCGCTGCTTGTATATCTTTTACTGTTGTTCAATTCACTGGCCTTTGGCCAGGTGAAGATGTTCGCGGATACCGTTAACAGCGGTTGCGTCAGTACCGTGGACGTTCCTATCCGCGTGAGCAATTTCGCGAATATGCTCTCCATGCAGGGAACGATCCACTGGGATGTGGCATACCTGAGTTATAACAGCATCGCCTATTACGGACCTGCTTCCATTGGCCTGACCAACGGAAACTTCGGTTTCGGGAGTACGGGGGCCGGAGACATCATGTTCTCCTGGAACGATCCGGACCTCAGTGGTGAAACACTGGCCGATTCAACCATCATAATGACGCTTCGTTTCGACGTCGTTGGTGCCGGGAGTTTCAGTACACCGATTTCATTTGCAAACTCGCCAACGCCGCTGGAATTCGTGGATTTGACATACATGCCGATCCCCTATACGACCACCAACGGAGCGGTTAATATTACCTGTTCGACCTGCGCGATCAATTCGGTCTCTGCAGGAACCCAAACAGCCTGCGACATCTCCAATAACTTCTATACGCAGGAGGTCACTGTAGTGTATACAGCACCCCCCGGCTCAGGATCCCTATCCGTAAACGGGCAGCTTTTCCCGATCACCGGGAGTCCGCAAACCGTGGTCCTGGACAGCCTTCTCTCCGATGGGAACCCGGTGAATATTGACGCCTTCTTTACCGCAAACCCTGGATGCCTCCTCAGTGTTTCATCCTTGTTCACTGCTCCCGCGGATTGTATCGCCAGCACTTTTACCCTATTTGCAGACACCGTAACCAGTGGTTGTACAACGACCATTGATGTGCCCATCCGGGTCAACAATTTCGTGAACATGCTTTCCATGCAGGGAACTGTGAATTGGGATATTTCCTCACTCAGTTATAACAGTCTTTCATACTATGGGCCGGCCTCCATTGGATTAACCAACGGGAACTTCGGGTTCGGAAGTACCGGCTCGGGTAACTTAATGTTCTCCTGGAACGATGCGGACCTGAGCAGTGAAACCCTGGCGGATTCAACAATCATATTTACGATCCGGTTCGACGTGATTGGTTCGGGAAGTTTCGTGACTCCCATCACATTTGTCAATTCACCTACGCCGCTGGAGTTCGTCAACAACACTTATTCCCCGATCCCTTACCTGACGAACAATGGGGCTGTGGACATCACCTGTACATCCTGCGCTATCAATTCCATCACTACCGGAACACAAACGGCCTGCGATATCTCAAACAACTTCTACACGCAGGAATTGACAGTAGTCTATACGGCGCCACCTGGCTCAGGATCGCTGTCTGTAAACGGACAACTCTTCCCGATTACCGGAAGCCCGCAAACAATCGTTCTTGATAGCCTCGCGTCCAATGGGAATCCCGTGGATGTTGATGCACTCTTCACCGCCAGCCCCGGATGTCTGCTCAGTCTGACATCTCTCTTTACCGCTCCGGTTGATTGCATGACGGGAGTCCTGAACATTTTCGCTGATACGGTTACAAGCGGCTGTACAACCACCATTGATGTGCCTGTTCGGGTCAGTAATTTTGTGAACATGCTTTCCACGCAGGGTACTGTGGACTGGGATGTTGCTTATCTCAGTTACAACAGTATTGTAGATTACGGACCGGCATCTATCGGACTGACCAACGGGAATTTCGGCTTCGGCAGTACCAGTTCCGGAAATCTGATGTTCTCCTGGAATGACTCAGATCTGAGCAGTGAAACGCTGGCTGATTCAACGATCATATTCACGATCCGTTTTGATGTAGTAGGTGCCGGAAGTTTCGTGACTCCTATTTCATTTGTGAACTCTCCGACACCGCTGGAGTTTGTCAACACTACTTACTCCCCGATCCCCTATCTTGCGGATAACGGTGCCGTAGGCATCAGCTGTTCAATCTGCAACATTTCGGCGGCAAGTGTCGGTATTCAGGGCAACTGCAATCCAACAGACAACTTTTACACACAGGAGTTAACCATTAACTATGCAAACCCTCCGGCCACAGGAAGTCTTTCCGTGAACGGTCAACTCTTTCCAATTACCGGAAGCCCGCAAACAGTTTCACTGGACAGTCTTGTTTCAGATGGAAATACGGTAGATGTCACCATTTTCTTCACGGATGATATGGCTTGCCAGTTGGTCTCAAACGCTTTGTTCACAGCTCCTTCGCCTTGCCTGGTAAACGATGTTGATATCTTCGCAGACATGGTCAGTGATTCGTGTACCACCACCATTGACGTTCCTGTTCGCGTGACTGATTTTGTGAACATGCTTTCCATGCAGGGAACCGTCAACTGGGACATCTCCTACCTTGATTTTAACAGTATTGTCGACTTCGGACCGGCAGCTTTGGGACTTACGAATGGAAACTTCGGGTTCGGTAGCACCGGTTCCGGAAACCTGATGTTCTCCTGGAACGATTCCGACCTGTCCGGAGAATCACTTGCGGACTCCACGATCGTATTCACCATTCGATTCAACGTGGTGGGAATTGGCAATTTCAATACTCCGATCACATTTGTCAACTCGCCGACTTCACTTGAGTTCGTCAATCTCTCCTATTCACCGATCCCATATTCTACCGGCAATGGTGCGGTAGACATTACCTGCCCTCCACCGAATGAGATCGACCTGTACTTTACAGAGTACCTGTGTACCACCGACTCGGTTTACACGATTGACGTGACCGCAAACAACTTCATCAATATTGTTTCTTATCAGGGAACTGTTACATGGGATACTGCGCTTTTTGTCTTTGATAGCATTACCTATTACGGTCCTGCAAACGTATTGATGGCTGCCGGAAACTTTGGTCTTCCTTTGGTCAGTCAGGGCGTTTTAACCTTCTCCTGGTACGACACCGATCTATCCGGCGAAGACCTCGCAGATTCAACCATTCTCTTTAGTTTCGACATTCACGCCATTGATTCCTTCGGTTGTACCAATGTAAGCTATGCGGACGTCCCAACGGTAATCGAGTTCATTGACTCTCTGACCCAGGAAGTCCCAACCACCCAGCAGAATTTATACCTCTGCAAGAGTTTTACGTATTACGATTCTATTCAAATCTGTGCAGGAGACAGCGTTCTGATTGGGGGTATTTATCAGAATACTTCGGGTATCTATGTCGACTCTTTGCTTACTTCAACAGGTTGTGACAGCCTCATCAACTATACACTGACGGTGCTTCCTTATAATGCCATCACTGATGTCCAGGTGGCCTGTGATAGTCTGACCTGGATTGATGGAATTACCTACTATGCAAACAACAACACGGCAACCTGGGTGTTGACGGACGTGAACGGCTGTGATAGTACCATTACACTGGACTTGACCATTTCTACGGCAACTTTTACCACCGATACGCAAACCGCTTGTGATAGTTTGACCTGGATTGACGGTAACACTTATTACGCCAGCAACAACACAGCAACATGGGTCACCACGAATGCTGCAGGATGTGACAGTACTGTTACGCTGGATTTAACCATCCTGAACTCAACCACCAGTACCGACACTCAAACCTCTTGCGATAGTCTTGTATGGATTGACGGAAACACGTATTACACCAGCAACAACACCGCAACATGGGTCATTCCAAACTCGGCAGGGTGCGACAGTACGATCACGCTCGATCTGACCATCAACAACTCCAACACAGGCATTGATACGCAAGTAGCCTGCGATAGCCTTGTCTGGATTGACGGAAACACCTATTACGCGAACAACAATACGGCAACATGGACACTTACCAATGCCGCAGGGTGCGATAGTGTTGTGACACTCGATCTGACCATCGTCTACCCGTCCACAAGTACAGACGTGCAGACCGCCTGTGATTCATACACATGGATGGATGGGAACACTTATACAAGTTCCAACAACACTGCGACATGGGTACTCACCAATGCAGCAGGATGCGACAGTACGATCACGCTCGATCTGACCATCCTCAACTCAACGACAAGTACCGACGTACAAACGGCCTGTGATTCTTACACATGGATGGATGGAAATACCTATACAAGCTCCAACAACACGGCAACATGGGTCATTCCAAACTCGGTAGGATGCGACAGT
>JBNKYR010000269.1:0-5003 GCA_050300995.1 Crocinitomicaceae bacterium
GGACTCAACCACCTTATGTCCGTGGTCAAATGCTGAAGAAAGAAAAATGTGCAGGCCCTCATCCCATAGGATCACCGGCAGGGGAAAGCCATAGTGCGCCCCTGTAGCCTCATCAGAAAAAATTCCGAAATCGTATGAATCCTTGGTGTGATGCTTAACATATTCAAGGTTTTTTTCCCGGAGTTCCTCGGGTGTAAGATTCTCTACAGAATGTTCACCACCTTCTTCCCCATGCTCTGCCATTACAGTAACGGGAGCAAGAAAAACCAACACAATCAGAAATTTAAATACCTTTTGCATATCCAAAGCACGTTTTGCAAATCATAAATTTGGCGCAAAAGTACAGATAATATCAGATTATAGAAACCAAAATCGAAGTTTGATTCATCTTTCGACAAAGAAAGTCTATTTATCACTCAACGAACGAATAAGAACGTTGAGTTCTATTATAAGGCAGATAAGGTATGGAATAAAGAAGGAAAAAAAGGCTGCACTACGCAGAGTTCCGGTCATATTCAGCCAGGGAGCAATCAATAAAAAGAAGATTACAAACTTGAAAAGGCTGGTATACAAAAAAATGTATCCGACATATTGAGGACGCTTTTTCAGGTTCGCGAAAATTATTGCAAAAAATAAAAGCGTCAGCACATAATTAAAAAGGTAGTTCACAAGGATCAGCTCCCCGAAAAAACCTTTTCCGAGTATATGAAATACCCAGGCATGAATGAAAAAAGCGGGGAAGAGAAACAAGGTCAAACGCAAGGCAAAGCGCCCCAGTTCATTCTTCATCCTCTTCTGCATTGATTCTGTTGAGTTGTCGTAAGACATTGTACAAAGCCAGTCCGACTGCCAGCAGTGTCAGGCCAATCGTCCACCACCTTTTCTCCAAATGGTATTTATCATCCAGAAATTTACCCAGCCAGGCCCCAAAAAAGATGGTTGCTCCCATCTGCAGACCTACACCTGAAAGCCGGGCAAAACGATTTCCCCGATTCTTTTCCTTTTTTTCCGGAGGCATCAGTAGACGATATCTTCTTCCTGCATTGCAGCCTTTGCTGACGCTGTCACAGGGCTTTTTGCCGGTCGGGCATTGCTCATACGGCATTGTCCGGAGAACTGAGCTCCTTCCTCTACCTGCAATTTAGATGTTGTGATCTCACCTTCGATATTCGCACGGCTGCGTAATACCAACAAGCCGTCGACCATCAGTGTTCCTTCCACTTTTCCTTCAATGTCGGCATCCGTACAAGTAAGGTTTCCTTTGATGTAACCGCTGGCGCCGATTACAACTTTGGCTGCCGAAGAGACGTTTCCAATAACTTCCCCATCCACACGAAGATTTGACTCGGTGATCATATCACCCATCACTTTCGATCCATCCACAATCACGTTCAAACGATCGGGACTGTCCGTCTGTACCGTATTTCTCTTCATCATCTCTTAATAGTATTCTTCGTAAAACTTCTCGTATTCTGCTAAGTTACGCTTTTGGAAGAGAATCTTCAAGTTGTCCGGCGTAATCATGAAAATTTTAGCATTCTGAAGATCAAGCAGATGCTTGCGGGTCTTTTTATACGTACGAATGTAGTCTGAAGCCTTTGACTCATCGGCAAACTCGGAGATCAGAATAACACTCTGACTGTTGCCTTCCCCGTAAAGTTTCGAATCCACACGCAAACGCTCGCGGCTCATGAATTCGCGATTGAAGTCTACAATTCTTGTTTTTGCCGTTGTCGAGTTTTCTTCCGGGTTCAGGAAGACGATCACATACAAATTCTCCTTATCGGAGTAATCGAAAGCATACTTATTGACAAAATCTACACTGATATTTTCCGAATACCCATTCTTGATCACTGTGATCATTTCCTGCGCACGTTTCGCCTCGGGTGTTTCCGGGTATTCATCAACAACCATCTGAAGAACAGGCAGCAGTAAAGTCTTGTCCTCACGTGTCTGCCCCATTGCCATAGCCTTCAATAAGATGTACTTGGAACGGAAGACATTGTCCTTTTCACCGTCAATCACCTGATCGGCCTTCGTAATCACCGGATAATACAACCCACGGTTATAACGATCAAGCACCGTCACGTATTCCTGCTCAGCAAGTGCATCAACCTCCTTCTTCTTAACGAAATAATCCGGATCACGCAGGTAATTGGCGTAATCGCTGTTCGGATAATTGTTCAGGATATAATCCTTCCAATGTGCGACCCTGGTCGGATCCGATTCCTCATGGATCTTGTACAATTGAAATGCAGACAACAGGTTATGCGGATCTTCAATATTGCGATCAAGCACCGATTCAAATTCCGTTTGAGCGATCTTGGTCTCATTAAGTTGCTCCTTGTAAATTACACCGGCAGCATAGTGCGCCGCAAGCAGGCGCTTATTGGATTCGGCCATTGCAGAATCGCTTAACGGAAGTCTGCTGGTCAACTGCTCAACAGTCAATGAATCCTCTTCTTCCTGAACAACCAGACTATCCGAAGGAATGTCGCCACCATCGCCTGATCCAACTTCAAACACCCCCGTCAATGGTTTTTCCGATCGACGCCAATCGTCCTCATTTTCTCGCTGACCCCACAACTTACGGAAGTCATCGTATCCTTCCGCACGTGTCTTGGCATTATTCCAGTACCACTTCGAACCATTTCCCGACTGCACAAAGAGGTTTTGGTTGGCCTGCAGTTCACGCAAACGTTCCGCTTCCCTTTTCTTGCGCGCCTCTTCGGCCGCCTTGATGTCTTTGATTAACTTTTTGAGGTAATCCTCACGTGCACTTTCATCCATGCGCGCAATTCGCTGAACACTGTCCTCGTAATTTGCCGTCTCTACCGCAACTACGAGATCCGCAAGATTATTTGCCTTATTCCGGATTGCTTCAGCGTTCGGATAAGCATCGGTGATCACCCTAGCACATGAATCGTAATACTTCTGTGCTTTCACGTAATCGCGTCTGGCAAAACGCATATCACCAAGTTTCTCGTAAGCCATTCCCTTCTGTCGGGTATTGGTGGTAGAATAGAAGGCAGATTGATGAAGGTAAACTACAGCCTGCTCTTCATTTCCATCGTTCAATTCAATTCCCGCAAGCGCATAATAAATCTGATCCTTGAACTCAGCATTCTTCGCGTCCTTCAACATTTTATTCAGTTCCTTGCGTTTATCTGCTCCACCCAGGAAAGACTTTTTCAACCGGGCGTTGAACATCATCGGATAAGGAGCATTCCCTCGAAGTACACGTTTATAGTGTTCGCTGGCCTTGACATTGTCACCCTTTTCCTCGTATAACTGACCAAGAATGAAATGCACACGCGATTTATCCTGCGACTTCTTCGCAAATTTCAACGATTCTTCAAGGTATTTGATCGCATTCTCCTTTTCATCCTTCCTCAACGCGAGATCAGCCTTTGTCTTTTCAAAATCAAAACGAATCTTCTTCGGAAACTTGGCGGGTTTTTCTTCTTTCTTCTTTTTCTTGTTCGGGAGCTTGCTCTTCTTTTTCTTACTATCCGCATCCTCGTCCTTCGACTCCTGTTCGGCCAGCGCCTTATCGAGGTTGTCCAGGTTGAATTTGGCTTTGGTGTAATCTCCTTTGGCAATATTTGTCTTAGCCATCCAAAGTTCGCCGGTGTAAAGCGACGGGTCGTTCTTAAAGAATTTCTTGATGAACTGGAAATTCTTCATGGCCCCGTCATAATCGCGTCGGTAATACGACGCAACACCGATTGTGATCCAGTTCTCGTCAATCCAGCGGTTATGCTCTTCCTTCTTGAGATGCGGACGATCATTGCTCGGCATGCTATGATCCTGAATGACCTTCACACATTTTGCAATTGCCGTATCAATTGCCGGGTACATTCCTGTCACTTCTGATTCACCGGGCACAGGATCAATCGGCAGAATATTGTAGTAATCTTCCTGTAACGACGAACGGTACGTCTGCATTGACTGGCGCAACAACTCGTTAGCGTTAAAATAGCCATTGTAATGCGCATTCAGACTGTGAAAATTACGATTGATAAAGGTATTTTTTTCCGTAGAGCACGAAAGAATCACCACCTGAAAGGCGAGGATCAGACCTGTTATTTTCAATACCCTTGACATGTTCGTTTTCACGTAGTTCGTTTTACTTCCGCAAGAAGTAACTCTCAAATATTCATTTTATTGCCTTTCAGCGAAAAAAGGTTCTGCGAATTTACAGTTTCTTTCTTATCACACATGCAGTGCTGTGTAGGCTATTCTTCCTCTTGTACAGCTCAATGTACTCAAGGTTCTGTTCGAGGTATTTTTTTTCTTCCTCCAACATATAAACGCTTTCGATGCGTTCCGTTTCAATGTAATCAGTGATCATTTTCAACGTGGTATTGCCTCCCAGCGAATCCACTCCATACCCATCATAGAATTTAGGGATGGAGGTGTGTACATCTTCGATGATAAAAAGCCCGCCCGGCTTCAGGTGCTTAAAAAGAAAGCCCAGGGACACCTGCTGATGGTTCATCCAGTGACCACCATCATCGATGATGACATCAAACTCACCTCCTGACTCATCAATGAAGCGCTGCAGATCATCCCGATTCGCCTGATTCGCAATGTAGGTGTGAATACCAAGCTTCTCCACCCATGGTTTTTGCTTCAGATCGATCCCATAAACTTCCACGCTGTCAAAGAAACACTTCCACATTTTATGAGATGCCCCGTTGAACACGCCAATCTCAAAAACCCTGTGCACCGAATCTTTCAGCGGGGTTAAATAGCGGTCGTATAACTCAATGAAATTATGCCAGGACGGACGCTTGTCGGTTCCGAAAATATCCGAAAGTTCGACAAGACTTCTACCGTGCAGTGAGTCGGGAAGCGAATCCAGTGTAGGAAGTCTCAACTGGCTTAACTCCTCCTGGCCATTTGCAGCGAGAGACGATACAGCCATCGCCAATACCAATGAGAAGTTTCGAAGTATATTCATCAGGAAATGTTTGTGAAGACCTGCTGAATGTCGTCGT
>JBNKYR010000270.1:0-4974 GCA_050300995.1 Crocinitomicaceae bacterium
CGGGGTAAGGACATCAATTACGGTAACAGGGTAGTAGATGATGTCCGTGCAGCCTGCGCCGCCATCTACTTCCATGGAAGCAAGATAGGTTCCGGGGTTCGGGTAAATGTGTTGTACAACCGGTCCGGTTGTGGAAGTGGTATTGTCTCCGAAATCCCAGTTCCAGGAATTGACGGATCCGGAGGAAATATCCGTAAAGGTTGTAGGGCTTCCCCAGCAAACGGTATCATAATTGAAATCAGCTACAGGAATATTGTTCACGATCACATTCACGCTGATCGTGCTGTCACATCCGTTGATATTTGTTACAGTCAGAACAGCCGGATAAATTCCCGGTGCCTGATAGATGTATGTTGGGTTTTGCAGGTTCGATTGGTTGATGTTGTCTCCGAAGTCGTAATCCCACGAAACGATCGGAACCACGTCGGTTGAAAGATCCGTGAAAGTGGTCACCTCCAGATAGCAGACGGTATCTGCTTCGAAGTTTGCAACAGGATTGGTATAAACGTCAATATCTACGTTAGCAGTGTCCAGGCATCCGACTGAATTTCCTGCAATCAAGGTCACTGTATAGGTTCCGCCAAGATCAAAAATATAAGTTGGATTCTGCTGGCTGGAAGAACCAGTGCCATCTCCGAAATCCCAGCCCCAGGTTGTTACATTTCCGATTGTCGTATCAGCAAAATCCACGACATCCTGTGCGCATACTGTGGTGTTGGTAAAACCTGCTTCCGGCTGCGGGTAGATCAACACATCAAGGGTCGTGGAATCCATGCATCCGAACACATTGGTCACAAGTTGTTGTACCGTGTAAATTCCGTCGGTCGGGTAAACATGTGCAGGATTGCCAAGTGCCGAGTTGTTCCCATCCCCGAAGTCATAGTCCCAACTGACGGCGTCCAGAGATGCATCTGTAAAACTCGTCAGGTAACCGAAACAAGCAGTGTCCGCCGTAAATCCAGCGGTTGGATTCGGATTAACGGTTACCGAATACTGAACGGTATCGGAACAACCGTACATATTGAAAACAACCAGTTGCGGTGAGAACGTTCCATTCGTAGTATACGTGTACACAGGGTTTTCCAGGTTGCTGGTGGCACCCGGCTCCCCGAAATCCCACTCCCAGGCGACGTCGTCTATAGAGTTGTCTGTGAATTGTGTCAGTGCTCCTTCGCAAACCGTGGTGTTCGTGAAATCGGCTGTGGGGAGTCCGTAAATTTCAATTTGTTGTACCAGGGTGTCGAAACAGCCAAAGGCGTTCGAGGTGATAAGGGTGATGTCAAAGAAGCCCATACTTCCATATAAATGCGCCGGATTCTGTGCAGCTGAACTCGCGGATGCGTCTCCGAAATCCCATTCCCAGGTAACGGGATTTCCACTGGTGGCATCCTGAAAATTCGTAGAATCTCCGAGGCATGGAGTATTGGCGACGAATGCGGGAGCTGTGCGAGGGAATGCTTCAACATTTTGCGTCAAGGTATTGGTGCATCCGTTGGAAGCGTATTCGACGGTCAGTGAAACGGTGTATGTTCCTGGAGATGTATAGGTGTGAATCGGGTTCTGAGCACTGGAGATGTTGCCGTCCCCGAAATTCCAGGTAAAGAAATCTGGAGAATAAATGGAGTTGTCAGTGAAGACTGTTGCATCATTGGTGCATACGGATACAAAATTAAAATCAGCCTGTGGGATGCTGTCCACATACACTGTTTGTGTAATGGAATCAAGACACCCGCTTCCTCCGCTTACGACCAATTGAACGGTGTAGTTACCGGTATCCGCATACAGATGTGCAGGATTCTGCACCAGAGAAGTGTTCCCATCCCCGAAATCCCATGACCAGCCGATCGGGTTGTTGAGCGACTGATCCGTGAAGTTCATTTGTTGCCCCGCGCAGGTTTGACTCCAGGTAAAATCTGCGATCGGAACTTCGTTCACCTGGATCAATTGTACGGTCGTGTTGTTACAATTGACACTGTTGGTTGCTGTTAACGTGACCAGGTAACTTCCGGCGGCACCGTACAGATGACTTGGGTTTACGCTGTTATCATTTGGGCTTCCGTCCCCGAAATCCCAGGTATAGGAGACAGGAGAGCCGGAGGAGGTGTTGGTGAACTGTGTGGTGCCACCCAAACATTCGGTAGTATTGATGAATGATGCGGTTGGAATTGAGTCAATGTAAATATCTACAGCCATGGTGTCGGTGCAACCTGCCGTAGAGTAAGCGACAAGTGTCACGGTGAAATTACCGTTCGAAGAGTAGGAGTGTCCCGGAGATATGGTTGTGGTGGTATTTCCATCTCCGAAATCCCAAAGGTAGGAAGTGGCACCCGTCGAGTTGTTGGCGAAAAGCATGGCTTCGTTCAAACAGACGGTGTCATCCAGAATGGTAAACAGGGCGTTGGGTAACGGACTCACGAGGACGCTTTGAGTGATGGTGTCGCTACAGCCGGCTGCAGTTTCCACAATTAACTGAAGGGTATAGGTCGTATCAGCGATTCCCCCTGTATAGGTTTGATTGCTGGCGAAATAACCCGTGCCTGTAACGCCGTTTCCATAATCCCAATTGTATGTATTGCCGGGTGCATCAACCGTGGTGTTGGTAATGGTAGTATTGAGCGGTGTACAGCCTGAAGCCGGATTTACGGTAAAACTGGCGACCGGCACCGGATTTACATCTACATAAATGGTGTCAGAAGCCTGGCATCCGGCGTAATTGATAGCAAAGGAGATTGTTTGAGTACCTGTACCGGTAAAGGTAACTGATCCCGGATCGTACAAGGTGGATGAAGTAATGGAACCATTGGGCCCGAAGTTCCAGAAATAACTACCATCTGTACTTGATGTATTTGTAAAAGTGACGCTTTCTCCACTGCAAATGGAAGCGGGGGCAGCTGAAATGGCAATCACCGGGATGTCTACGACGACCACATCAAAGGTGTATTGATCCGTCCCGCAAATCCCTGATGTTGTCAACGTGACCGTATAATTCCCTGCGGTCGAATAAGTATACGTGGTATTCGTATCCGGAACAGGAGAACTGCCATCCCCGAAATCCCAGGAATAGGTAAGACCGGTACCGGTGGAAAGATTGGTGAATGTGAAGGGATTACCAAAACAAACCGTATCCTGTGTAGCAAAGTTAGCGATGACCGGTGGATGGACATAGACGGAATCCATTTCCGTGTCACTTCCGCAACCATTGTAAACCGTTACGCGAATGGTGTGCAGGGTTGAATCATTCGGGTTGGTCGATAAGAAGTTCTGATCCGGAATGTCATTGGGAGTTGTATACGTGTACACCCCATCAATGTACCATTGCCAGTTCACATTGTTTCCTGAAAGTAAAGTAGCCGTCGGATTGACAAGCAGAGGAGTACAGCCGGTGATCGGATCGAGAACAAGGTCAACCGTGGGAATGGTGTCAATAATGATGGTCCGGATCAAGGTGTCTGTTCCACAAGCGTTTCCGGCAACCATCTGGATGGTATAGGTTCCTGTAGTGGAATACACCTGGTTAGGTGGAGTAGTGGTGTTGGTGTATGTGTTCCCATTCCCCATGTCCCACTGATAATTATTGGCAGGCTGCACATTGGAGCTGCTGTTTGCAAAACTGACCGTTTGAGGAGCGCAACCGTTGGTGATGGAAGTCGAGAAATTAGCTGTGGGACCGTCAATGATGATGATCGGAGAAATGGTCGCTGAGGCGGTATTGCAGCTGTTGGAAGCTGTCAGTGAGATGGTGTAGGTTCCTGCTGCGGTATAAGCATAGGCAGGAGGCGTTGGATCGCTGGTGGTAATGGTTGTTCCGTCTCCAAAGTTCCAGACGTAGTTGGAGGCATTGACGGAAAGATTGTTGAGCGTGCTGAGTGGGTGAGGGGCACAACCGCTGTATTCGGTCAGATCCAATGTCATCGAAGCGGATACGAACTTTTCGAAGATCACCTGAAGCGTGGCTACGGTCTGACAGCCGTTTGGCCCTGTGGCGGTCATAGTAACGTTGAACGTACCATAGGTGGTATAATCGTGTGTAAACGGCGCTGAAGATCCGGTTGTGAAGATTGGAGTACCGTCTCCGAAATCCCATTCATAAGTTGTGGCTCCAGTGGTGAAATTGGAGAACGTGACTGTTTCGGATGTTGTGTTATCACCCGGGAACAAACAGTAAACAAGGTCGCCGTCGCCGTCATCTCCGCTAATGGATGCCACAGGGGCATCAATGACTGTTACCACCTGTGTCGAACTTGAAGTACAACCCGGACCATTGTCCATGGTAAGTGTCACATTGTAGTTTCCCGGGCCGTTATAGGCTTGCGTTGGGTTGGTTGCCGACGAATTCGATCCGTTACCGAAATTCCAGTTATACGTTGTGCCGGAATAATTTCCCGTAGAAGTATTTGTGAAGTTGACATCCTGAAAAGCACACTGATTGTTCGGCGCGAAAGTGAAACTTGCCGAAGGAGCGGGAGCCACTGTAATTGTGAGATAGGCTGTGTCCGAACATCCTGCAACCGGATCACTGGCGACCATCATGACCGTATATGTTCCCTGCGCGGCATAACTGGTTGTAGTGCTTTGCGCAACGGTATTCGTTTGGTCAAACCAGGTGCCGTTTGAATACCAATCGAAAACAGTTGACCCCGTGGCTCCGGTAGTTGCGTTTGTGAAAACAGGTGAATAAGGAGGAGCAACAGATTGACAGAAGAAACTTTGATCCGCCGTAAAGCCCACAGTCATCCCCGGGCACTGACTCCAGGAAAGTGAAGACAGCACAGCAAAAAGGAGGATCAGAGATATCCTGATATGTAGCAGTTTCGGTGGCAAAACGAACACGCAATATACGAAAAACGGTCTGATGAGTAGACGGTTAAATTGCCGAAGGGTTGGTTTGGTCCTGATTATTTGAGCGTTCATCTATTTCCCCGGATTATTGTCCCGGATCGCCACTTTGAATTGCTAACAAATTATTAAATTCGC
>JBNKYR010000271.1:0-4969 GCA_050300995.1 Crocinitomicaceae bacterium
CGGGAAGGAAATTTTGATTCCCCTGATCGAAGGTGCGGTGACGAAAGTGGACCGCAAGAAAAAGGAACTCCATGTGAAGACTCCGGACGGACTCGTTGAACTTTACCTTGGCTAATGGCCGTTTTTCGTTTCAGGCAATTCGATGTGCGACAGGAAAAGTCTGCCATGAAAGTGGGGACTGATGCCCTCGTACTCGGAGCGCTGATTGAAACACCGCAATACGGAAGAGTGTTGGATGTGGGGGCAGGTACCGGTGTCATAACCCTGATGCTGGCGCAACGTTCACCCGGGCTTCATTTTACATCCCTTGAAATTGATTCGGCTTCGGTTGCAGAGTGCAGGGAAAATCTTACAGCGTCTCCCTGGTCGGATCGCATTCATGCGATAGAAGCTGATTTTCTGCAGTGGGAGGGCGATTCCTCTTTCGACCTGATTGTTTCCAATCCACCGTATTATCAGACGCAAAATCCGAATCAGGATGAACGATCCGGTCGTGCACGCCACATGGATGCATTAACACCTGAAGTCTTCTTCTTACGGGCTCAGAAATGCCTGAACCCCAACGGACGCATTTGGCTGATCTTTCCATCCGATGAAGAGCCGGGCTGGACAGGTGCCGCAGCGGTTCTTGGTTTCTTCCCGGAAGTACGGGTGAATATCTTTGGGAAGATGGGAGGACCGATGAAACGAAACGTATGCTGTTTTTCCATGGTGGAGGGCCCATGTTCGGTCAGTGAACTGACCATTCGTGATCAGGATGGTAGCTACACAGAGGCCTACATTCATTTAACGAAGGAGTACCACGCGGTTGATCTCCGCAAGCAGTAATCCCTATTTTTGTATCTTCACCATCAATGCGGAAACGACGATCATACGGCTTTTTCCGAAGCATGCTTGCATGTGGTATGGTTTGTTGTATCATGGGGTTTGCGTTGGGGCAAAACGACAGTCTCAATCTGCAGAAATACTGGAAGTTCCGGCACAATTTCGTTGAACAGTTTATCAAGATCGGTCCGGGAAAGGGCGAAAGCCTTCCTGCTGCTGTTCGTTCACCGGGTACTTGTGTGGACAATGCATCTCAATGGGGGAACATTGAATATGGGTCAATGCACTGGGGTGACGGAACGATCCGGCATGGTCATTACCTTGGAATGCTTGCTACAGAGTATGCT
Organism: Crocinitomicaceae bacterium; assembly: GCA_050300995.1. Taxonomy (GTDB): domain Bacteria; phylum Bacteroidota; class Bacteroidia; order Flavobacteriales_D; family Crocinitomicaceae; genus UBA4466. Next base: position 1,173 of record JBNKYR010000271.1, read on the forward strand.
TTGCGCAAGCGATCCGGAATGTCATTGGAGGGGATCCTCACGGAACTTTATTATGCGCTGAATGCGATCAATCGTTTGGATTCGGAAGCGGAGAAAGAACTGGAATATATTTATTTCAATCACGGGTTTTACGGTGAGCGGTTGAACGGTTTCTTTCTGCGGGAGGATATCCCTGAGGATTTTAATCTTTACTGGTCGGACGATCCGATGCACATGGGATGCGTAAATTCGGCCTATTACGAAAACAACAACGTGGCCAGGGTCAATGATCCGGATCGGGGTTTTCTCGTGAAGGAAAAAACGACGTACCAGAACGTGCCAAGTCTGGATCAGTTGTCGAGTACGCTGGTAGGACTTTCAGTAGTGCATAAACTCGTCGACAATACTTTTGTGCAACCGATGTCCGCGGATCGGGGCTTCAGGATTCGCGATGAGGTGGAGGCAATCCTGGATCGTATATTGACTTTTGTTTCCGAACGCAACTGGCAGTTGATCGACGTGAACGGATGGCCAGTCGGAAATGGCGGCGGGGATCTGACCTTTGCGGCATGTACTTTTTTGAGTGCTGCTGAACGCATGACAGGGTCCGTAGAGAAATACAACACACGAGTAATTCGTCGAATGCAGCGTTCTGCGATCATTCAATTTTGTTTGACGGGTTATGGATTGAATGATTCGGAAGAAGCACGTGAAGCTGCCTGCGATGATATCGACTTTTTTGATCTTTTTCAGAAAAAGGCTTCCATTGGGCTGGAGACCGGTGTGCCGGCAGGAACGTACAATAATCAGGATCAGTCGGTTTACCAGGATTGGTTAAGAGGAGGATGGCTGCGCGCGAAGGTCACTTCGTTCAAATGGATCTGGACAAAACTGATCGGGAATCGACTCCCTGTTGTGTTTGATGATTTGCAGGAGGACGGAAAAATCCGGAGTCTTCCGTGGCCTTTAAATAAGATCATGTTTGGTGAGGACGCGATCACGCACTACAACAATACGATCATGTTTAACCTGGGAGTGAGTTCCGGTTGGTGGGATAGCCTGCAGGCGCATACCTGGGGAAACATTACGGAGAACCGACAGCTTGAGCTGATCAACTCACTGATTACCGGCCAACGACCTGCAGGAGATCTTGCTTTCTATCGAAGTTATTTGGATTCAATGCCAGGTGAAGGAGGTTATCAGTTAAAAGGAAGTAATTGTTGTCCTGCAACGGACGAGGTCATTCAATTCCAGTCGGGGGGCTGGGCTTCCGAATATCGTTGGACACACCCTGCCGAAGCACGCGGCGACGGTGGTGTCGAAGGTCTCTTTTCCGGTCTGGATTACATGTACTATCATAATTTGTTCTACCTCCTTTTCGAGGACAGTTTACCTCCGTATAAGGAAGTGTACGATTGCTTTTGTGAGCTCCGTATTCAGCAACGAATTGATGAAACACAATCCAATGGATTCAAAGATGCACAACTGAATCTGAACCGGAAGCTGGCGCATATCGAGACCTGCCCGGATGATGTTTTTTTCGGGGTGAATCATGTGGTAAACCGCTATTTTGCGTTGATGCCAAAGTTTCCTGAATATGCAGGATGGGGAATCTCTACGCTGCGTTATCAATCGGAAGATGCGATCGTGGCATCGGGTGGACGTCTGGAAGTACAAACCCAGCTGGTAGTGCTACCGGGAGCTACGCTAAAGGTAATGAACGGCGGGACGGTTCAGGTGGAAAAAGGAACCATTCATGTCTCGCGGGATGCCAGAATAGAGTTGACCGGAAACCTGGTTTTGGAGCCGGATGCTAAACTGGTTCTTGGCGACGGTGCAACATTACGGATCAGGGACGATGCCAGCCTTACGGTTCGGAAAGGGGCAGATGTCCGCATTGCAGAATCAGCTTTTGTTCAGGTTTCCGGACGTGCGGAAGTGAACATTGAAGATTCCGAAATGAAGCGAGCGCTTCCTTTTTAATTAATCAGTCGTGTTACGCGGTAACTTTTTCAACGCTTTCACGAAGCAGTTGAGCAAACTCTGCGAGGAAACTTTCTCCCTTGTCTTCGTTGTACCATTTCTGCATTTCTGCTTTGCGTTCCTCAGCCGTGAAGTCCTGTTTTTTCAGTTCTTCCATATGTAATCTTCCGGCTTCCGGGCGTGGCCCCCAGGTGAAAAGGTCATTGTTGTTACCGTCCCGGACAATCAGTTTGGGAATCGACTTTCCTCCGTTTGTAAGGTATTGGTCAATGAGGTACGGGGCTTCATCTCTCAGATGCATTTCGAAATTGATCTTCGGGTTCAGCTTTGCCAGCTCGGCAATAAAAGGAGCAATGTTGGCGCTATCACCACACCATGGCTCACCGATAAGGATCCAGTGTTGTGTTTCCGTAACAGATGTTATCGCATCTTTTGCTTCTTCGGAAAACTGCATCGTTTTGAACCAGCGATTTTGCCGCGAACGGTTCAGTTTTACATAGTTTACAAATGATGGGTCATCGTAAGGGCCGGAAGTCACAGTTCCATTCAGGACTTCTTCAAATCGTTCGAGGTATTCATTCCAGTTCATCGTGCATCTTTGATCGTGTCGTTGATACTTTTCTTACAGCAAAGGTGGAGTGAACAAAATAAACGAACGGTAATGCAGGTTACAGAACCTCAATCCTGATCCCGGAACAATTTATCCATCAATAAATTGACGGGAAATTATCGGGGTCGGCTTCGTGCATGATTGAATACGCCTTTTCCACGATGTCCTCGATGCTTGGTTTGGAGAAGTAATCTCCATCCGAACCATATGCAGGACGGTGGTCTTTTGCGCTCAATGTTTCCGGCGCCGAATCAAGGTAATAATATCCCTTCTGTTCCACGAGGATGCGATCCAGCATGAATGCCGTTGCTCCACTGCTTACGTCTTCGTCAACGATCAGTAATCGGTTGGTTTTCTCCAGTGATTCTGCAATTACATGGTCGATATCGAACGGAAGTAATGTTTGCACATCGATCAATTCTACCGAAATACCAAGTTCGGTAAGTTGTTGTGCTGCAATTTCGCAAAGGTTGAACGTAGAACCGTATGATACGATGGTCATATCGGTACCTTCACGCACAATTTCCGGAACTCCGAGCGGCTCTCTGAATTCTCCGATGTTGCTTGGCTTACGTTCCTTGCTTCGGTAACCATTCAAAGGTTCAATGACCAATGCAGGTTCTTCCGCGGCCATTAATGTGTTGTAGAAACCGGCTGCTTTGGTCATGTTACGCGGAACGCAGACATACATTCCCCGAAGCGAATTCACGATCATTCCCATCGGTGATCCACTGTGCCAGATTCCTTCGAGGCGGTGTCCGCGTGTACTGATGATCAATGGTGCACGCTGTCCACCTTTGGTGCGGTACTGTACAGTCGCCAGATCGTCAGACATCACCTGGATCGCATAAAGCAAATAATCGAGGTACTGAATTTCAGCGATCGGCCGGAGTCCGCGCATCGCCATTCCGATCCCCTGACCGATAATGGTGCACTCGCGAATACCGGTATCACCAACGCGTTCCTCTCCATATTTTTCCTGCATGCCCTCGAGCGTCTGGTTCACTCCACCGATCTTTCCGGCGTCTTCCCCGAACACAAGTGCCTGCGGATATTTTTCTAAAATCTTGTCGTAGTTGTCGCGAAGAATGATTCGTCCATCCGTCATTTCATCGCTGTCGTATGTTGGTGGAATAGCCTCCACCTGCATCGCTGAATCGTCGCGTTCTGAATACAGGAAAGAACTGTAACGATCATAATTGATGTCCATTTGTTGTTTGATCCA
>JBNKYR010000272.1:0-4960 GCA_050300995.1 Crocinitomicaceae bacterium
ATGATCGCCGGCTCGGCCAGGTATTGCCACGGTTGTGGATCTTTCCGTTCGGATCGAATGTGGGAGGTTGTGGCTCCAGTTCCTCCATGACGCTTCCGTTCAGGAGTTCAAAGAACAGGTACTTTCCGTTGTCGGATTTGTAAATGCGACCTTCTTCGGCGCGAATGGTCTTGATTTCTTTGGGATTGGTGTGATCATGGATCAGGATACCGAAGAAATGATCGCCTTCGCCTTCATCGACTTTGACAGCATAACCATCCAGAGAACGACTATAAGCTCCCGGAGTGATAATTGTGGAGATCTTTGTGTTCTGAATATCGTAGATGATCGAGTGCCATTTAAAGTTGGCCACCGGAATGATATAATTGGCGAAAAAGAAGGTGCCGATCGCGATGAACATCACCATAAGCGTAAGCGGACGAATGATCCGGTAGAGGGAGAGTCCACTTGATTTCAGGGCGTTCAATTCGTTGTGTTCGGCGAGGTTGCCGAGGGTCATGATAGACGAAAGCAGTATCGCAAGAGGGAGTGCAAGTGGAATGAGACTTGCTGAAACGTAAAAGAGTAATTCGATGATCACGCTTACCTCGATACCTTTTCCCATCAGGTCATCGATGTATTTCCAAAAGAACTGCATGATCAGCATGAACATGGAAATTGCAAAGGTCACCAGGAAGGGACCGATAAACGAACGGATACTGAAAATGGTAAGTCGCTTCAAAATACGTTCAATTGCGCTCGACAGAATAACGGCCGAAGGCAGAAAACATTGTTTAGCTTCCGAGGACGCGTTTCAGGTCAGAGATCTGGTTCTCCCAAAGGCGCTGAACTTCTTCCATTTCCTCGCCGTCGGCAAAATCGGTAATGGTAAGAACAACCGATTTGGTCATCGGATCAACTTCGTAGCGAATTTCGAAATAGGTGTCGAGACCGTCATCTTCGTGTTCGAGCCACATCCACCGGATCCGGGATCCGGTCTTTTTTGTCAGTAGTCGTGCATCCTCTTCACTTCCGTCCCAGAAAAAGGTGTAGACATCGTCCTTAATGTTCACATCATCAGCAAACCATTCGCTCAAACCGCTAGGCGTACTGATCATGTTATCAAGCACTCTGGGAGACGTCTTCAGAAGGTATTCCAGTTCGAATTTTTCCATCTCGGCTATATTATAACAGTAATTAAATTAAGTGGTCTTCAGAAAAAGTTGCAATATACGGATTCTTTTCAGTCGGGCCATCGGATTTGGGTTGAAAACGCCGCTTGCGGGGCGAATTTTAATGATTTTATCCGGGCGAATAAGCGCCTGATTATTTGGGGATTCCCGTTTGGTGTCGGAGCGAACTATTCGTAACTTTGCTCCGCAATTTGATCACTATGAAAACCACACTTACCTTTCTGCTCATCTGCACGTTTTATGCACCACTTTTTGGTCAGAGTATTCACGAGCAACAGCTTTCCGAATACAACGCCAGTGGATTGACCGATGCATCCGATTACGAGGGGCAGGCGGTGGAACCAATTGCGCGTCCGAAAGTAGGGTGTACGCTCGATCATATTGTTTACGGATGGCATCCCTACTGGTCGGGTAGTGCTTACCAGAATTATCAATGGGATCTGCTTTCGCACTTTTCATTTTTTAGCTATGAAGTGAATGCGTCTACCGGACAGCCGGATAACACGCACGGGTGGAGTACAAGTTCAGCTGTAGATGCGGCGCTGGCCAGTGGAAACACGAAAGTTACCCTGTGTGTTACCTTGTTTTCAGGGCACTCAACTTTTTTCGGAAGTTCAACGGCTCAGCAAACGCTGATTACGAACCTGATCAACCTGGTGCAATCGCGTGGTGCCCATGGCGTCAATATCGACTTTGAAGGATTGCCTTCTTCGCAGGCGACAAATTTTGCCAATTTCATGGTAAATCTGAGTAACCAGATGCACGCGGCTATTCCCGGGTCTGAAGTCAGTACGGTGTTGTATGCAGTAGATTGGAGCGGTGTATTTGATTTTTCGATCATGGAACCCGAGGTAGATCACTACATCATTATGGGATACGGGTATTATTACGGAGGGAGCGCAACAGCCGGCCCGACCGATCCTTTGTACCAATTCGGTTCCAGTTACAATTATACCTTGTCAAAGTCGATTACCTATTACCTCGATGCCGGGTGCCCGAGAGAAAAACTGGTGCTTGGCTTGCCGGAGTATGGTTACGAATGGCCGACTTCGACCTTGTCGGTTCCTTCTTCCACAACGGGAAGTGGGAATGCTCGCACGTATGCGTATGTAAAGAACAATTCATCAGGCAATTACAGCGCAGGAAATTATCAATGGGAACCGGACAGTTACACAGACGTTTATGCATTTAATGATGGCAGTAACAGGCAGTGTTTGATTTCCCTGGATTCAGCCTGGAGAAAACGTTTGCAACATGTCCGGTGGACGGATATCGGCGGAATCGGCATCTGGGCGTTGGGGTATGACAATGGATATACTGAATTGTGGAATGCTATTGAGTCATACATGACGGACTGTTACGAAGATCCCTGCTCAGGAACAATTCACGATTTCGGTGGACCGACGCGTAATTATTACAATGATGAGGACTACACCTGGACGATCGCTCCGATAAATGCTGTTTCATTGGATGTTGATTTCTCAATGTTTGATCTGGAAGCCAATTGGGACTACCTATATGTCTACGACGGCCCTGACACTCAAAGTCCGCAGTTGGCCGGAAGTCCGTTTACCGGAACGAATGGTCCGGGACAGTTCACGACGAGTTCCGGTGCCGTAACATTTCGCTTCACTTCTGATATTTCTACGGTTGCGCCTGGATTCATGGCAACATATGTGTGCAATACCCAACCGGCCCCGGTAGCATCATTTACAAGTGGTGCGTTAACTGTTTGTGCCGGAGATTCGTTGTTGCTGGTCAGTACTTCAACTGATGCAGACAGCACGGCCTGGTCGGTTTCTATCGGAGCGCTTTCATCAATGAGTGGCGACAGTGTTTACCTGATACTGCCAACAGGGGGAACCGTTGATGTTACACTCATTGTGTTCAATCCTTCCGGAACAGATCAGACAACATCTACGCTGAACGTCCAGATAGCCGGGGCGCCAGCAGCTTCGATCGGAATCAGCTCCAACAACGTGAATCTGCCGAATGCGGTCGTGACGTTCTCCAATTCGAGCGTGAATGCCACGTCTTATTTCTGGGATTTTGGCGATGGGAGCACGTCTATGGATAGTCAACCGTGGCACGCGTATACTTCTGCGGGTGTTTACGATGGTTTTATGGTAGCGATGAACGATGTTTGTCAGCCGGATACGGTGTTTTTTCAGATTACCGTTGGGACAGCCGGACTTGGGGAAGAGGTAATTTCGGATTTGTTGGTTTTCCCGAATCCGTTTGACGACGAACTGACCGTATCTTCAGAATCACCATTGGATGAAGTCCGACTTTATGATCTTGCCGGTCGTCCGGTTCCTTTTCAAATTTCGCAGGAAGGAGAAAAAACAATCGTAAGAACGCAGATCGCAGAAGGCAGTTACCTGCTGTTTGTGAGAAGGGGAGAAGAGATCCGTGTTGTCCCGGTGGTGAGTCGTTGAATTTTTCTATTTTCAGGAAAAATCAACGATATGAAGCTTAACAAATCCATTTATTTGCTGCTATTGATTCCGATTGGGATCAGTGCCACTTCCTGTAATAAAAAGGGCTGTACAAACAGTTACGCGGAAAACTACGAGGAAAAAGCGAAGAAGGATGACGGGTCATGTACATATGCAAGGACAAAATTCCTGGGGACTTACAATGTGAATCAGAATTGTGTGTATGGCGGATCGGATTCTTTTACAATGAGCATCAGTGAAGGTCCCGTAGAGAATGAAGTGCTGATCAGTAACTTTGGAAATTTTGGGCAGACAATTCGCGCGACAGTGAACGGTACGTTGCTCACATTCAATGATGAAAAGGCTGGAGTTGTTTTTGAGGGAGACGGTTACATTGTCGGTAATACGGTCAACATCGACTACGAAGCATGTGAGTCATTTTACTACCCGTGCAGCGATCCTGAGATCTGTTCAATGACTGCAACGAAGTAATTTCATCCGTTTTTATTTGTAAAGCTGTATCAGGGCGCTGAGTCCGATCAGCACGACCATTCCGATTATCAGGTTCAAAATATATCTGATGTAAAGCCTGCGTGTGGTTTTGCGATCGGTCTCATCCATCAAATGAAGGTTTCGGGATGGAAGTTTCCAGATGGATACAGGGTATTTCGTGCGCAGGTATTTGTAGTTTTTCCATAGTTCCCGCCAGAGCATGAATATACGGATGAAAAAACCGATGATGCAAATTCCGAGAATCCAGGGAAGGATCGTACTCATGGTACAAAATTAGAAGAATACACTGATTTTCAGGAGTTAGATCAGATGCAATAAAAAAGCCCCGTGGTGACTGCGTGCAGTCGAAATCCACGGGGCTTTTCGTATCTAAAAACGGTGAGGCTTATTCTTCGCCTTTATCCATTTTTTCTTTCAGTTCAGCCAGAGCGTCGAGGTCTCCCAATGTAGACTTCTCGTTGCTTTGGTTTACCGCTTTCACAGCAGCACTTGAAGAACCACCTTTCGCTCCTTTAGCAGGACGGTCGTCTCCTTCTTCGAATGTGCGTGTATGTGAAACAACGATCTTACGTGCATCCTTGTTGAATTCGATCACCATGAAATCAAGGGTTTCGTCAACCTTGGCGTTAGAACCGTCTTCCTTACGCATGTGGCGTGCAGGACAGATTCCTTCGAGGCCGTAAGGCAATGAAACGATACCTGATTTGTCTTTGTTTTCGATGATCGTACCCTGGTGGATAGAACCTTCAGCGAAAGTTCCTTCGAATACTTCCCATGGGTTTTCTTCAAGTTGCTTGTGTCCGAGGGAAATACGACGGTTTTCACGATCGATTTCCA
>JBNKYR010000273.1:0-4936 GCA_050300995.1 Crocinitomicaceae bacterium
CATGCCTCGTCTTTCAAAGGTAACATATAGCAGTGGGACTTATTGACTTTAATATGTTATATGTCTATGATTGACATGTATTAACATCTGATTTCATTGCTTCCTTAGGTTGCTAGAATATTGGGTCCGCGTGGTTTGATGCCAAACCCTAAGACTGGTACTGTAACTATGGATATCGGTAAAGCTGTGAGTGATGTAAAGGCCGGTAAGATCGACTTCAAAGTTGAGAAGAACGGTATCGTACACGCCATGGTTGGTAAGGCTAGCTTTGAGGGCGCGAAGTTGAAAGACAACGCGAACGAATTGATCCAAACGATCATCAAATTGAAGCCTTCTGCCGCGAAGGGTACATATATCAAGAGCATTTACATCAGCTCTACAATGAGTCCGAGTATTCAAATCGACACTAAGTCTGTAACTGCCTAAAACGTACGAAGATGACTAAAGAAGAAAAAGCAAAGTACGTAGATGATCTGGCTGCCGATCTGGCAAACACAAATGTCATCTATTTGACAGACACAGCGGAATTGACAGTGGAGACTGTGAACAACCTCCGTCGTCGTGCATTCAACGCGGGTATCAAAATGCGAGTTGTGAAAAACACACTGCTTGCAAAAGCGATGGACAAAGTTGAAGGCAAGGAGTTCGGAGAACTGAAGGACACACTGAAAGGTGCAACTTCTATCATGTTCGCTGAAGTAGGTAATGTTCCGGCAAAACTTATCGAGGACTTCCGTAAGAAGAACGATAAGCCTGTTCTGAAAGGCGCTTGGATTGAGGAAGCGATTTTCATCGGTGATAGCCAGGTGAAAGCGCTTGCAAGTCTGAAGAGCAAAGAAGAATTGCTTGGAGAAATTATCGGATTGCTTCAGAGTCCTGCGAAGAACGTTGTTTCTGGACTCAAAGGAGCTGGCGGTACGATTGCTGGCATCCTGAAAACGCTCGAAAACCGAGCATAATTAATTTAATTTTTTGAACCTTTTTAAATTTTAATAAAATGGCTGATTTGAAAGAAATGGCAGAAGCATTGGTTAACTTGACAGTAAAAGAAGTTAACGAGCTGGCTAACATTTTGAAAGATGAATACGGTATTGAGCCTGCTGCTGCTGCAGTTGCAGTTGCTGCTGGTCCTGCTGCCGGAGGTGGTGATGCTGCCGGTGGTGAAGAGAAAACCGAATTCGACGTAGTTCTTAAGAATGCAGGTGCATCGAAACTTGCAGTTGTTAAACTGGTGAAGGAATTGACTGGAGCTGGTTTGAAAGAAGCAAAAGAAATGGTCGACGGAGCGCCTGCAACTTTGAAAGAAGGTGTTTCTAAAGACGAGGCTGAGGGCTTGAAAAAGTCACTCGAAGAAGCCGGAGCGGAAGTTGAGATTAAGTAATCTCGCGACTATTTAAGGAAAAGGCATCCGTCAATTGGCGGATGCCTATTCCTGCTTTTTTGCATCATGTGCGCAACGCACATTTTTATTCACTAAAAACGTTTGGCCTTGGCATCATCAAACAGTATTTCGACAAGAGTGAATTTTGCGTCAAGCAAAAATCAATTTGAATACCCGGATTTCCTGGATATTCAATTAAAGTCTTTCCAGGAGTTCTTCCAGTTGGAAACAACCCCTGAGAACCGGGAAAGCGAAGGGCTGTTCAAAGTGTTTTCTGAGAACTTCCCGATTACCGATACGAGAAACCAGTTCGTATTGGAGTTTCTGGACTACTTTATCGATCCACCACGTTATTCCATCGAAGAATGTATCGATCGTGGATTGACATACAGTGTTCCCCTGAAAGCGAAACTTAAATTGTACTGTACCGATCCTGAGCACGAAGATTTCGAAACGATCGTTCAGGACGTGTACCTCGGTACGATTCCTTATATGACTCCGAAAGGATCATTTGTAGTGAATGGTGCGGAACGAGTAATCGTTTCTCAGTTGCACCGTTCTCCAGGTGTATTCTTCGGACAGAGTCGTCACGCGAACGGTACGAAGTTGTATTCGGCACGTGTGATCCCTTTCAAAGGATCATGGATCGAATTCGCTACGGACATCAACAGTGTGATGTACGCATACATCGACCGTAAGAAGAAGTTGCCTGTAACAACACTCTTCCGTGCGATCGGTTACGAAAGTGATAAAGATATCCTTGAGATCTTTGACCTCGCAGACGAGATGAAAGCTACGAAAGCGAACCTGAAGAAGGCGCTTGGTCGTAAGCTGGCTGCTCGTGTATTGAAGTCGTGGGTAGAAGATTTCGTGGACGAAGATACAGGAGAGGTAGTTTCCATTGAGCGTAACGAAGTATTGCTCGATCGTGAAACAACCCTCGAAGAAGAGCACATTGACCTGATCGTTGATTCAGGATCAAAGACCATCATCCTGCACAAGGAAGATGTGAACAGTGCTGACTTCACCATCATTTACAATACCCTGCAGAAAGATACCGCGAACTCCGAGAAGGAAGCCGTGGAACATATCTACCGTCAGCTGCGTAATGCGGAACCACCGGATTACGAAACAGCGAAGGGTGTATTCGAAAAATTGTTCTTCTCAGATACACGTTACGATCTGGGTGAAGTAGGTCGTTTCCGTCTCAACAAGAAACTGGGACTGAGCATGGACGAAACATCCCGTGTATTGACCAAGGACGACATGATCTCCATCATCAAGTACCTGATCGAGTTGATCAACTCAAAGGCTGATGTGGATGATATCGACCACCTCTCTAACCGTCGTGTTCGTACGGTAGGTGAGCAGTTGTATGCGCAGTTCGGAGTAGGTCTGGCACGTATGGCCCGTACGATCCGTGAACGTATGAACGTTCGCGACAACGAGGTCTTTACACCAATTGACCTGATCAACGCGAAGACACTTTCTTCCGTGATCAACTCCTTCTTCGGAACCAACCAGTTGTCTCAGTTCATGGATCAGACGAACCCACTGTCTGAGGTAACACACAAGCGTCGTTTGTCAGCACTCGGGCCTGGTGGTCTTTCCCGTGAAAGAGCAGGATTCGAGGTGCGAGACGTTCACTACACACACTACGGTCGTCTGTGTACGATCGAAACACCGGAAGGACCGAACATCGGTTTGATCTCCTCACTGTGTGTATTTGCGAAAGTAAACAAGCTTGGATTCATCGAAACACCTTACCGTGCAGTAACGAAAGGTAAAGTAGATATCAAGTCAGAGCCGGTTTACCTTTCCGCAGAAGAAGAAGATGCGAAAATGATCGCGCAGGCCAATGCGCAGATCGATGATAAAGGAAACTTCCTTACCGAAGTGGTGAAGGCACGTTACGAAGGTGACTTCCCATTGGTAGGGCCGGATGATATTAACCTGATGGACGTGGGAGCCAACCAGATTGCTTCCATCGCCGCATCATCGATTCCGTTCCTTGAGCACGACGATGCCAACCGTGCACTCATGGGATCGAACATGCAGCGTCAGGCTGTTCCTTTGTTGAAACCGAACTCTCCGATCGTAGGTACAGGAATCGAAGAACTTGTCGCGAAAGATTCCCGCGTACTGATCAACGCAGAGGGTACCGGTGTAGTAGAATACGTGGATGCCAATGAAATCGTGATTCGCTACAACTGGACAAAGGAAGACAAACTGGTAAGCTTCGATGGGGAAGTAACACACTACCCACTGACGAAGTTTGCGAAAACCAACCAGGGAACCTGCATCAACCTGAAGCCGATCGTTCAGAAAGGTGACAAAGTTGAAAAAGGTCAGGTACTTTGTGAAGGATACGCTACTCAGCAGGGAGAACTGGCCCTCGGTCAGAACCTGAAAGTAGCCTTCATGCCATGGAAGGGATATAACTTTGAGGATGCGATCGTGATCTCGGAGCGTGTTGTACGTGACGATATCTTCACATCCATCCACATCGATGAGTACTCACTGGATGTACGTGACACCAAGCGAGGAATGGAAGAATTGACTTCTGATATTCCAAACGTTTCGGAAGAAGCTACCAAAGATCTCGACGAAAACGGTCTGATCCGTATCGGAGCTGAGATCAAGGAAGGAGACATCCTGATCGGTAAGATCACTCCGAAAGGAGAGACAGATCCTTCTCCGGAAGAGAAACTGCTTCGTGCAATCTTCGGTGACAAGGCTGGTGATGTGAAAGATGCTTCATTGAAAGCCGGACCTTCTCTGCGAGGTGTGGTGATCGGTAAGAAGCTCTTCTCCCGTGCGATCAAAGATCGTAAGGCGAAGGCACAGGACAAGCCGGTACTCGAAAACCTGGATGCAGAATACGATAAGGAGTATGCTGCATTGAAAGACAAACTGGTAGAAAAACTGATCGCTATTATCGGTGATGAGAAGTCTGCCGGTGTCTTCAACAACTTTAAGGAAGAGATCATCAAGAAGGGAACAAAGTTCGCTGCACGTAACCTCAATGCGATCGACTACTCGATTGTAAATCCGACAAACTGGACTGAGAATGCGAAAGTGAATACCCTGATCGGAAGATGTATCCATAACTTCAACATTAAGTCGAACGACCTTTTGGGTACGTACAAGCGCAAGAAATTCCACATTTCAGTTGGGGATGAACTTCCAGCGGGAATCGTGAAAATGGCGAAGGTATATGTAGCCAAGAAGCGTAAGCTGAAGGTAGGAGACAAGATGGCGGGTCGTCACGGTAACAAAGGTATCGTTGCGAACATCGTACGTCAGGAAGACATGCCATTCCTTGAGGATGGAACACCTGTGGATATCGTGTTGAACCCACTCGGGGTACCTTCACGTATGAACCTTGGACAGATCTATGAAACTGTACTTGGTTGGGCAGGTGAAAAACTGGGAGTGAAATTCGCCACTCCGATCTTCGACGGAGCACATCCGGATGAGATCGATGGCTGGGCTGACAAAGCCGGAATTCCACGCTCCGGAAAAACGTACCTCTACGACGGTGGTACCGGAGAA
>JBNKYR010000274.1:0-4909 GCA_050300995.1 Crocinitomicaceae bacterium
GGGGTTACGCTTCAACCCCCACATCCGCCGCAACTAATGCATCCGGAGTGATATAAATCAAAGGTGCTGCCGTACGTTTCCGTACATTCTCATACGGCATAAAATTTCATGAATTCAGGCATAGCGAGCACCTATTCAAACAGATCTCTACCCACGCTATGATTTATCGTTATTGAACGATGAGCTATGCAAAAAACCGGCATTACAATTAGGTATTTTCTGCAATTTCTGTTTTCGTATAAATACGTTGGGAAAATGATCCGTCACGTTGGGAAATTCGATCGGCTTTGCTAATCCGATTTTACATTCCTTTCACTAGAAATTAATGTCCTTTTTATGCCGTTTCATACCGTTTTTGATAGGTAGAAATACTCAAAACACACGCTAATCATGCGGTTTTGAGGACGAAGCCTTGACTATCTTTTTTCCGTAAGTTACTTTAAGCCAAAATTACTACTGTTGATGCACCATTCCATTCGCATTGCTCTTGCTGAGGACCATCCGATTCTCCTTGAGAGCATGCGCTCCTTTTTGCAAATAATACCTGATTTTGAGGTAGTGACAGCAGTATCAGACGGACAGGCTCTGCTGGACGTGCTGGCAGTCAAGCCCGTGGACATTGTTCTGCTCGATCTTGACATGCCCGTAATGGATGGTCGCAAGGCATTGAACATCATTCGCAAGAAGTACAAGAAATCCATCCGTGTAATCATTCTCAGCATGCACGGTGGTGAACCTTTTATCCGGAAATACATGATTGCCGGAGCCAATGCCTACCTGGACAAAGGATGTGACCTGAATGAACTTGTAGAAGCCATTCACCATGTTTTCGAGCATAACATCTACTTCCCGGAGAACGTTTCGGATGCGCTGAAAGAGGAGATCCTGAGACACGACGGCTATGATCACAGCACGATCGAAGGAGATGCCCTGACCTCCCGGGAAATTGAGATTCTTCAATTGCTTTGCAACGGAGTCGGAACACGGGAAGTGGCCGAACACCTGAACCTGAGTATGCGTACCATCGAAAACCACCGTCGGAAGATCTACCATAAACTGGGAGTCAACAATACCCTCGCGATGCTACGGGAAGCTGTCAAAAAAGGGTATTATGAAATGGATCTGTAACTCCTTCTACCTCCCCTCAAAATAGACCCTGCACTTTTCTGCGGCCCTTTCCCCGGATAGAATGGCTGTCTCCTGAGTTTCCAGGCCTTCGCTCCACCCCCCCGAGAAATAGAGGTTATCGATCCTCGACACCTGATTGTGCAACGCATGAAGCGCAGTAACAAATTCCGGAGAGATCAATGGGTGATCGAATACCTGTACATCCACAAAGGTCCCGTTTGCCTTCACACGCTCAAGATCCGCATCCTTTAACCAGCTTTTGTACAAACCGGTGTACGCTTTATCGATACAGCCCAGGTCCATGGTATTCGATAACACCTCGTTGGACGCATTCGTGGAAATGTTGAGAAAGGAAGGTTTCGCTGCGTAACCAAATGTACTGTCGCGATGTAAAACGATCTGTGCCTTGAAATACTGAAATTTCCGCAGGGTTTCCGTCAACTGTCCGTATGAAGAACCTTCCAGTATTGCCGCTGCATGGTCCGGATGTACAGCGAAGATCACAAAATCGAAATCGTAGGTCCCGGATTCGGTTCTGAGTTGATAGGCTCCTCCGCTTTTACGCACGGAAACAACCGGCTCCGAACAACGCAACTCTACTCCACGGGCAACCAGTGTATCGCCCATCGTGCGAATCGTATTTCCCATTCCATTGTGGAGCACATAGAACATGTTCTTCTCCAATGGTCCGCGAAAAGCAAACAGTTTTACAATGTGCTGCGCCGAAAGTTGTTTGATCTCCGCAATACTGGTCCCCATCGCCGAAGCCATGAACGGATA
Source organism: Crocinitomicaceae bacterium (assembly GCA_050300995.1). Taxonomy (GTDB): domain Bacteria; phylum Bacteroidota; class Bacteroidia; order Flavobacteriales_D; family Crocinitomicaceae; genus UBA4466. The sequence continues at coordinate 1,909 of JBNKYR010000274.1, forward strand.
AAGCGTGGTGTTCCTGAATTCATCCGTAACATCTACCTGTTGCAACCATGCTTCCACGGTAATGATGGAATCGTAAGGCGTGGCATATAAACGATGTGCACTTTTCTGAAAACGATAGAACTGCTTGAGATTTTTGATTTTCTCTCCACGAAACGACCAGCCCTTCGGAGAAATAAATACCGGTTTTTCCTCTCCCGGACGACGCATCACAATGGTTCCCTTGAGTTCCAGCAGATCGTAGGGCGACATGAGTCCGTATTCATCCAGCACCTCAATATAAGTACCCCAGGCTTCATCCGCAAAGTATTGCGGCCCGATATCCACATTTACCGAATCCCCGAACGCATTGGCTACCCGACGGGTTTGCGCATTTCCTCCCGGAACCGCTTCCTTTTCAAAGATGGTGATGGACACATCCGTATGATTCTTCACCAGAAAATGTGCGGCTGAGATCCCCGCCATACCGCCTCCAATGATCGCCACACGGGGCTTATCGGATTCCTGTGCCCGCAGCGGAGATACAAGTGTTACTAAAAAGAAGAGGAAAAAAAAGTAGCGGATCACCTGTCGTTATTTTTGAATTCCCTTGCAATTTAAGGGCTTTTACGGGATTGTGCATGAATGCCCGGTGCCATTTTACTTCTGTGATTCACCGAAAAGAATATTTCCGGCGTCAATAAATCGAATGAACGCGTCGGATTTAGAGAATGGCAGCCTTGTTGCGCAGGTAGAAATCAAGAATGGTCATGGCAGCCATCGCCTCCACAATTGGCACTGCTCTGGGAACCACGCAAGGATCATGACGCCCTTTTCCTTCGAGTTTCACGATCTCATCGTGTTTACTGAGTCCCTCCTGTTCCCTGATCAACGTAGCCACCGGTTTAAACGCAATTCGCATCCGGATCGGCATGCCGTTGGAAATCCCTCCCTGGATACCACCGGAATGATTCGTACGGGTACTACCGTCCTCGTTGAACAGGTCGTTATGTTCCGAGCCACGCATTTCGATACTGGCGAAACCACTTCCGTATTCAAAGCCTTTCACGGCATTGATGGACAACATGGCTTTTCCCAGTTCCGCATGAAGCTTGTCAAATACCGGTTCACCCAATCCGGGTGGTACATGCTGGATCTCGCAAACAATGCTTCCCCCGATGGTATCGCCGTCCTTTCGTACTTCGCGGATCAGGTTCTCCATACGTTCAGCATCTGCTGTATTGGGACAACGGACCGGGTTGTTCTCAATTTCATTGTAATCAATCTCACCGCTCAACCGGACATCTCCCACCTGGTCCACGTAGGCCACAATATCAACTCCTAATGCTTCCAGTACCTGGCGGGCAACCGCTCCGGCAACCACCCTGCAAGCTGTTTCTCTTGCGGACGCTCTTCCTCCTCCACGATGGTCACGGATGCCGTATTTCTTATCGTAAGTGTAATCTGCATGCGACGGACGGTACACATCCTTCAGGTGCCCGTAATCACCCGACTTCTGATCGTCGTTCGGGATCTGAAAACCGATCGGGGTTCCCGTCGTACGTCCTTCATAAATCCCGGAAAGAATCTGAACTGAATCCGATTCCTTCCGTTGTGTCACAATGGACGATTGCCCCGGACGACGACGGTCCAACTCCTGCTGAATGCGCTCCGTATCGATGGGGACATTGGCAGGCACCCCGTCAATCACTCCTCCAATGGCCACCCCATGCGACTCGCCAAAGCTTGTAAGTCTGAATATGGTGCCAAAGGTTGAAGACATGACTCGTGTATTCCAGACGACCTTAATGGCAGATCGTCTCTTCGGTAATTTTAAGAATCTTACGGACTTCTTCCATTGTCGGTGCTTCCGCATACGTGCGCAATACCGGCTCTGTCCCCGACGGGCGGATCATCACCCAACGGTCATCGTCAAAGAAGAATTTATAGCCATCGATCGTTCCTACTTCCCGCACGGTATAATCTCCGAACGAGGTATAAGCACCTGCTGCGCAGTTCTTAATGATCTTCTGCTTCAACTCTTCGGTGATGTGCAGATCGTTACGTTCAAATTTGAAGGGCCCTACAATTTCGTAGACCTCGTCAATCAACTCATCCAGTGATTTTCCTGATTTCGCCATGAATTCCCAGATGATCAGTCCCATCCAGATTCCATCACGCTCAGGAATATGACCTTTGGTTGCAATACCACCGGATTCTTCTCCTCCGACAAGAACATCTTCGTTCACCATGATGCCGGCAATGTATTTGAATCCGATCTTCACCACTTCATTCGGAAGAGCGTAATGCTCTGCCATTTTTGCTACACGCGGTGTTGTACTGAAAGCGGTTGCCACCTTTCCTTTCAATCCTTTGTATTTTGCGAGGTAGTGAATGAGCAAGAGAATAATGTGATGTGAATCAATGAATTCACCTTTGCCATTGTACAAACCGATACGATCGGCATCGCCATCCGTTGCCAGCGCGCAGTCGATATCTCCGCGCTCTTTGATAAAGGCTTCCAGTTCCTGCAGATTCTTTGCTATCGGTTCCGGTGCCTGTCCCATAAAGGACGGATTGTATTCACAGTGTAATAATTCAGTATTCGGCAACAAACGACGCAGCGCATTTTGTCCGGCACCATACATGGCATCATAAGCCAGGTGTAACCCGGATTTCTCAATCGCTTCCAGATCGAAATTTGCACGTGCATGCTCCACATACATCGTCTCAAGATCCACCACTTCCAGCAATGGAGTATCGAGGGAAATACGCTCAAGATTCAATCCGTGCTCAGAAGGAATGATGTCCTCGATCTCCTGTACTTTCTCCGGAGACAATGGTCCTCCGAATTCCGACTTCAACTTGAATCCGTTGTATGACGGCGGATTGTGACTGGCTGTAATCACTACACCCAATGAGCACTTCAACTGAACAGTCGCAAGTGAAACCATTGGCGTAGACACAAAACCTTCAGCCATTTTCACTTCTATTCCTTCCTTCACAAATACCTTTGCCGCGGCAC
>JBNKYR010000275.1:0-4873 GCA_050300995.1 Crocinitomicaceae bacterium
TCACTACTGCTGATTAATTCGCCCTGAGCCCCGTATACCTGAGAGGATTTCACTTTTCCATGAAAGTCACTGGTTTCCACATAGTATCCCTGCGTCAACCCAAGCAGTTCGGTAATGAACTTATCCTTGTCCTCCAGGGCAGTTTCTCCCTGCTTAATCTCTTTGTGCAATACGGTTGATTTTGTTATCGTAGGGTGTTCCCGGAGGGTATGGTAGCTGTCTTCCATGCGCCCGACAACACTACCATCAAACAAAAACGATTCTACCTTAGAATGCCCAACCACACTCCCTGGGAATACCATCTCACCCCACGGATCCCTTTGAAAAGCCAGTTCATTCGGCAATAGTACATTCGGGTAGGTGTAGGCCGTCAACTGATAGAACGGGTTTTCATTGCTTCCAACCTGAGGTTCATAACTTGCAACTCCCGAAGCAAGATCATCATCGTCCAAATACTCATAGTTGTATTCATACGTCGATGTCTCTTCCCCAGCCAGGGTATTCCAATTATCCTCAATGGTGATACTACGTATACGGTAGCCTCCACCCAATTTTTCATTATCGGGTTCAAATAGTCTAACCCTACTCCTGGAGGCATCAAAGTACAAGCCGTACCTCTTCAGATTGAGTATTCGATATAAACTTAAACCAAAGATATTATCATCATTTTCAAGACTGTACTCACAAAAATCCGTGGCAGTAGTGGCATTCGGATCAATTTCCCCATAAATATTGCATGGTGTCTGTACCCGCGCAAACTGCCAGTTGGCAATTTGCAAGGGATGCACATTCTCGCTGGGAATTTCGAACATATCCAGATTGAGAACGTTTTCAAGCAATTCCAAATAGTCGTTCAAAAAATTCATCGTAGACTCATCCGTATAGCTTGAAAGACTTTCCGGCTTAACTAGAAAATACCCGTACTGGTAGTCAGCGTTCCCATCTCCTACAACTCCTGCATAATTGGATTTTGCTTTCCAAAGCTTGATCACCGATTCCACGTACTCCATTCCATACAAGTCTGTTGTTACAGCCCCCTGGTTATCCAGCTTGGAGTATAGGTTTGTGTAAATCTGATCGACCACATGACCTGATTGATCCGTCAGGTACTGACTGATGAAAACACTATCCGGGTTTGAAGATCCGTTGGAAATCGGTGTTTCCAATTTGACATACATAACATCGTAAATATCGTTGATGCTGTATGGATTCCTCAGCGAACTCTTTGTCACAGAGGATATACTCGAACCTGACGTTCCGTTTAAAGTAGCCAGGTCCGTCTCGTTGGAAACTCCCTCCAATTTGAACATACGCATTGCACGGCGATCCTGCACAAACGAATAGCTATCGGACTCATACGTAAATGTGATCTTTTGCCCTCCGATCTGATCTACCGAAGCCAGTTTCCATGCCAACATATTTGAACCAGCTGTTGCACTATCCTGTTCAGCGTATGGAAACTCATGATTAGGAAGGTTCGGATCATTCGGCTTGTAATTCCCCCAACGGTCAGAAGCATTACGATCGTATGCTGGATTGTTGGTTCCATAATTAAAACTGATTGGTGTGGATCTTCTCTCCTTCGAATTCCCGGAATACGTGTAGACCTTCTTTAGTGTCAGTTTTCCCGAATACTTCGCCTGTGAATTCTGAGGATGCGTATTGATAATATAATCCGGACACAGGCTGTAGTCATATTCGAACTCAACTACCTGCAAAGGGATAGGATTGCTTTGATTGTATTCATTGATCGTATAGAGGGCAATCTTGCTCAAGTACTTGCCTGGCTTCGTTTCATCAACACCACCATGTTCGTCATTTGCAGAAAACTGGTCATAACGATCCTCCAGACAGAAAATGGCGATCAGATTCTTACTTTGAATTTTCATGGCATACCACACATCCTTGGAGCCGTACGAATAACTTCCCATATCGTCGAACTTATCAGAATGAAAGTTCCGATTGGCGTAAGCAATGGTGTCTTCTCCATCTGCCCTCATTGGAAGACGCCAGAGATACGGATCACTTTCCTTATACGGGTTTGCATAGTCAATCTTGTAGTAATTACCTTCATCATCCACACTAAGACCATTTCCACTTTTATCTACATAATCGGAAGTGGTCATCTCCGTTAACAGGTAGTTCATGGCATACGGGGGAATTGTTGTCTTTTCAAACACCCCCATTCTTCCCTGGGTATTATTCGGAGAAGCATCGTTGGCTGTGTATTTGACCAACCCTTCATTCTTGTAAAGGGTCAGCTCCGTTCCATCGTCAATCGGATTTGCTGAAAAACTAACCTCCGATTGCTCGTACGAATAAACAGGAAGTCCAAATACATAGCGCATTCCATTGGCATTGACCGCTTCGATCTTCCCAACATGATGTCCGGGCTTGACATCACTATTAAAAACGTAAGCCGCACTTACCATTCCTATCTCCTCGGAAGACAAATCGTAACATTGTGCGTACTGCACTGCCTCATCACGAATTGTCTCCCCTTGAATTTTGGCCATTAAAATTTCTTTAAAATGAACCGTATTATCCGGTCGCGAATGAGAGTAGTTCGTCGCTGGAAGCGTAATGGCCGGTAGCCCCGTGTTACGCAGCTTATTGGAAACTACTATATCTTCCAGGGTCTCGGAAGCAACAACATCAATATAATACGGCGTACTTCCACCGTAGGCAGAAAGTAAGGAGTTATCATGGGGCTTTAATTCTCCAATCGGCCGAACGTAATACTCACTTCCATTGAAGGTGTTATCCGGAGCGATTCCATCAAAGTAGGAATAGGCGAATTGCGTATTGAGTTTACCGCCAGTTGATGAAATATCAGTACCAGCAATATCTTGTTCTGTAGAACCGGAACCACCAGTAAAAAGCGAGTTTTCATTGATCCCGGCATCAATAGAACTCTCCCGTTGAGATCCTGTTTGAACCATTGCATTGGACACTATCGGATCATGGTACTCAACTACATCATAGCGCTGTGCACGGTAAGCAGAACCGATACCTGGAGCCATGCAATGGAAGATATCGTAGGTCGGTGTACTGAAACTCAACTGTTTTGTCTCCTTGTTTACATTCGTTACCAAATCCCGGTTGAAATCAAGCATTGCTGCATCCACATCCTGTCCCTTGCTATGATGTTTGTATCCATACGCCGGGTATGTATGCACCACCTGCACCCCCTGAACATTTCGCCCGTAGTCCGTTTGTATCTGACCACCTCCCATGTGCATTACCGGAAGTATTCCGGTTCCGTCAACGCCATTGGTTACAAATGCTGAGCCGCCCATCGTAGCACGCGAAAACCGAGGAACAAATGACTGAACTCCAAATGTCCGGTAGGATCCCTTACCCCAGGAATAACCAGTACTGACTGAAAAAAACTCAGACGAATATGACCCCGTTATATTCCAACCTGAGTTATGGCTTACAGTTCGAACCCCGGTCCTGGAATTCACCCCGTAGCTCTTCTGCTGATTATACCCGGCAGATATGTACCCCAGGCTCGCACCTATCCCCCAACCCATCCCACTGGTGACTCCGACTCCATTTTGCGTATCGCTCGTAAATCCCAAAGAAGTGCCAATGTTAATAGGCGTAATGGACAAACCTCCATTAAAACTTAAATCAAGCGTCTTTCCTTCTCCGGTATAGCTATTTAAATAGACACCTTCGTTAAAATGTATTGCTCCACTTAACGTACCAACAGTGAATGCCGACTGAGCCTCAGGTCCGGAGTCTCCAAAGTATAACGAACTGGAAACACCTCCAAATATATTGGTGCCATGACTTGTACCAGCAACTGTCTCTGGAAGGGCACTATTCACCTTTGTTACTGTATCTCCTAAAAAATCATCTGGTAAACCGCGCATTTCCCGAACAACACTACCCAACGACAAATCCCATCCAAGACCAACCCAGGAAGCCTCCTGATCCATACTAATGTTCGGATTGTAGCTCAACACAATCGGAAAACCATCCACATCCATTAGCGGGATGGAATAATTCAGTTCTCCGGTGAACTTATTCACCAACCCATTATCAAGACCAGCTGTAGTACCATTATTTTCTGTTTGTCCCGGACCGGAAGTAGATGCTGTACCCGCCAGCGCAAGGTGATTCACAGAGGAGACCTCTTCAATTCCATCCATTATGGCAACTTCCTGTTGATCTTCAATTGAGATCAAAGGTTCTTTGAGCTGTTCACCAGAACCCCAAACTGTTTTTTCGCCATTCGAAATAGTCGTTTCTGGCATTGGAATATACGTATTCATCGCCCGTGCAAATGGCATGAACACATCCAACAACATGGCGTAAACCACACAAATGCTCAGCACTTTCATTAACTTCGATTCTCGTGAAAAGAGTTTCATCTTCATTAGTTTTTATAAGTGAACTTGACGTATAGTTTTTCTTCGGTGGAAGTGGTCACTTCCAACAAGTACGTTTCTCCCAAAGCGGCATTGGTGATATCCGTGAGATCCAAAATGTGACGATTATCATCCGGGATATATGGCAACCCAGCTGTTATTCCGATCAATTGTGTTCCCAACAAATTCGATGAAGCAATGACCTGGTGCGTTTTGTCATACAATTTAAAAGGCACATACTTTCCATTGATCTGGTACTCCTCATCAAAGGTGAATTTGAAAAGTCCTCCTACCGCATAACCATGTCCTGCGTCCACAGATCGCTCCAGTTCGATATACCCAAGATCATTGGATGATCCCTGACAAGGGAATGATGATACCACATCAAAGAACCCATCCTGAATGGCAAGACTAAGCGCTTTTAAGAATCGTTCCTCCATTCCGGTCGAAACATTTGCCACCTGTGTTCCGTTTCGCTTTACTTTAATCGCGTT
>JBNKYR010000276.1:0-4856 GCA_050300995.1 Crocinitomicaceae bacterium
ATCACACGTACATGGACTTACACCGATGCATGTGGGAACATGACTTCAACAACGCAGACGATTACGATCAATGATACGCAGGCACCTGTGCTTGCTGCAGCTCCTGCAAACGTGACCGTAGAGTGTGTGGGTGATGTACCGGCAATGATAGATCTTGCATGGACAGATAACTGCGATGGGGCAGGAACAGTGACAGGGGTCGATACTCCGCTGTCCAGTCCATGTGGAGGGACAATTACACGTACCTGGACGTACACGGATGCATGTGGTAACACAACCACTACATCGCAGACCATTACTGTAGATGATACTACGCCACCGGTAGCAAGTAACCCACTTCCGATATCTGTGCCAGGAGCCATGGATGTTCCGGCACCGGATCCAACGGTTGTGGATGACGAGGCAGACAACTGTACAGTGAACCCGGTTGTTGTATGGATCAGCGATGTTTCCGATGGAAACGTATGTAACAATGAAATGATCACCCGTACTTACAGTATCACCGATGATTGTGGTAACGTAACGTACGTAACGCAGGAAATTACGATCCTGGCGACTTATCCTCCGATTGATGCCGGTCCGGATCAGCTGATCTGTATGGGAGAAAGTGTGACATTGACTGCAGGTAACCCATGGAGTGTTCCGATTTCATGGAACCCTGCGAACCCACCGGTTGATGGTCAGCCATTCTATCCGACACAGGATATGACATATACGGTAACCGCAGATAACCTCGGATGTATTTCAACGGATCAGGTAACGATCAATGTGGAAGAATTGCCGGTAGTTAGCTTCATGGGAGATGTTCTCTCAGGCTGTGCGCCAACCACGGTTAATTTCACGAATACATCTACTGCAGGAAGCAATCTGGTGGATTGTGTTTGGGAGATCAACAACGAAACGCTTAACGGATGCAATGGAGTATCATACACCTTCACAGAAGGAGGAACGTACGATGTGACATTGACCACGACATCACAAAATGGATGTTCGGCGTCTGAGACGTATACCGAATACATCTATATTGAGGATCTTCCATTGGCATCCTTCAGTCCTTCTTCAAACAGTCTGACCAATGTGAATACAGAGGTAAAATTCACCAATAATTCATTGGATGCGGTAAGTTACCTGTGGGATTTCGGGGATGGTTCATCAACATCAAGTGCGGAGGAGCCGATCCATGTTTATCCTTATACGGAGCCAGGAACTTATGTGGTTGAACTGGTAGCATACACTCCGTTGGGTTGTACAGATACCGCATGGGCCACGATCACCGTGCTGGAAGAAGTGCTGTACTATATTCCGAACACGTTTACACCGGATGCGGATGATTACAATGATTTCTTCAAACCTGTATTCACCTCCGGTTTTGATCCGTATGACTTTACACTGTTGATCTTTAACCGTTGGGGTGAGATTATGTGGGAGTCACATGATGCTTCGGTAGGATGGGATGGAACGTACGGAGGTAAGATTGTTCCGGATGGAACCTATACCTGGAGAATCGAATTCAAAACTTCGGCAACTGATGAGCATGTGCTCGTGACAGGCCACGTAAATGTGATCAGGTAGAAGTAGATCCCTTTTCATAGTAATACCGGATGTATGAGCATCCGGTATTTTTTTTATCCGTTTGGCAAAATCGGGACTGGATTCGAAATGATGTTTTCGATGCAGATTTTAGATCCGTACGGTTAAGAACAAAAAATAACTTAATTGGGTAAAAAAAGTTAATTTTTAGACAACCATTTCAGGCATTTTACGTTAAAGAAGCGGCGGATACCGTCAAACTAAACTATAACTATGAAACTTCTCTACTCATTGGTGTGCCTGGTAGCATTCCCCATTATGTCTTTTGGTCAGGGGTACTACGAAGTCAAAACTCTTGGAACAACCTATTCCGAAGCGGAAATTCAGACTGCATTCAACAGTGCTGATTTTTGCGGTTCCCATTATGCCACGCAGCGTTTTCTGATCACTCTCGACGATGGATCGGAAGTGGAATTGCTCGCTGCAAATGAGATAACCGGATTTTCCGAAAACTGTGTACTTGCTGAAACGGCGAACCTACCGGATTGTACTTATGCAATCAATGCCGGAACGATTATCCGCAAGTGTGCTTATCCTGAGGTTCCGAAAAAGGAGCTTCTCATGCAAACAAATACCAATAACTGAGTATGGGGGCAATCAAAACACTTAGAACGACAGCATTTGTTTTTGTTTCATTGCTGTTGTCACAGCTAGCTTTTGCTCAACCGGCAAACGACGATTGTTCCAATGCAATTGATTTGGGGACACTTCCTACTCCGGGAGCTTGCATCGGAGGTTTGCAAGACGGTGCTGCCGTTACTTTGACCAATCAATCTACTACAGGCGCAACAGGCGCCAATCCTTACAGCTATATCACAAACTGTACAGGAGGAGGGGATATGACGGCTCCTGCCGTTGATACCTGGTATACATTGACAGCATCCGGTACGATTTTGAATATTGCCATTTCTGGATTTCCGAATGCCAGTATCGGTGCCTGGACCGGAACATGTGGGAACCTTTCTCCTTCCGGATGTATTAACATAGGCGCATCTGGGAATGGAACGTTGACCATTACGCAAACCAGTCCAGGTGATGTATTTTATATCCAGGTAAGCGGTGGCAATGCTACTGCAACAGATAATAATTTTACACTTGCTGCAGATAGCGATATTGACTGTGATGACTGTTTGATCTCGAGTACTTTAACAGCGACGCCAACACCGACAAACGGTGCTTACATGCCGGGGCAGGTGGTTACTTTTTGTTACGAGGTCACAGAGTGGGATCAGCAGAACACCAATTGGTTTCATGGTGTTCAGATCACAATGGGAGCAGGATGGGACGGTACCGTTACGAATGTTGTTCCTGCTGCGAGTTGCGATGGTGTCGGAACCTGGGCCTATTATCCGGGAGGTACCACTTCTACGGCTACAGGAGCAAGTTGGGGGGCTGGTTTTTATTATGACAATGATGGAGACGGAAACCCAGGAAATAACTTCGGGGATAACTGCCAGGGAGCTGGTTTAAGTTGGCTTTTCTGCTTTGATCTTACCGTTTCTGCGACCTGCTCGGCAGGAGCTGATCTTTCTGTAACGATCAATACTACAGGGGATGGTGAATCCGGTTCCTGGTCAAGCTTGGCCTGTTCGGATGATGATGCCAGTTCTTTGCCGGCCTATATGGTGTGTTGCGACATTCCACTGACGACTGCGGTCAATGAATCGTGCCCGGGTGCTGCTGATGGCTCTGCTACGGCGCAAGGTCAGGGTGGTACTGCTCCGTATGATTATGTTTGGGAGGATGCTTTGGGTAACGTGATTTCTACTCAGAATAACCTGGCGGGAGTGAGTTCTGTTTCCGGATTGGCTTCCGGCGTATACACCGTAACTGTAACCGATGATAACGGTTGCGTACAGATCGTCGACATCAGCGTGATGGCCGATCCATGTACGCTTTGTCCCGATTATGCAAACGTGGCAACTGCAGCTTCCGTAGCGTGTGGTAACCAGTTGTTCAATTTTGAGGTGCCGAATACCGCGTGTAACGGTACACTGACTTTTGATGTGGTTGGAAACTTCGGGTCACTTTATGCAGGTGAGATTACATGGAATATTACCAGTAACGCCACAGGGAACGTAGTGGCCTCCGGAGGTCCTGGAACCAATGGTAGTGCTATTAATGTGACGGTGAGTCTTGACCCGAATGTTGAAGGAAATTATTTTACCCTAAACGTATTCGATTCATATGGTGATGGGTTCAACGGTACCGGAGGGTTTATTCAGGTAGAAGATGGCGGAGCCATTATCTGTGGTCCGGTTTCCGGAAACTTCGGAGCTTCTTCTTCAAATGGATTTGGGGTGAATATTGATATCAGCTCGTCAACGCTGACCATTACAACACCTTCAGGAAACGTAGTAAATGTAGCTTCGAATTGTAATGATCACGACGTTCAGTTCGTGCTGGACAATACAAATTTCTGTAATCCGATCAACGTGGCACTGCCGTGGGTCATCGTTTGTGATCAGACGGGAACCACAATTGCAAGTGGCACTCATAACGTTATTGTATATCCTCAAATTGCGACGGCAGCTTCGGATGTGGTAGATGTTACCTGGAACAATACAACTTGTCAGTGGGACATTACGCCGCAAAACGATTGTGATATGCTGGATCTGGGAACGGTATTTACGATTACACCGGATCCTACGGCATGGCCGGCAAATACCTGCGGAAATGGTACGCAGGATTTCACGGTGGATTACCTTGGCATAAGTGGAGGTCCTGATTGCTGTTCCACAGGAGGCCCGCTCGGCCCAATCACTTATACCTCTTCTACGACAACAGGAGATTTCAGTGTTCAGAGTTCACCTTTCGGAGGGACAAACAATTCAGCTTACTCAACGATCGGAGCAAATGGTTCCGGAGGTTCGGCCACTTCACTAACGCTGACGGTTGATATTTCCGGATACTGTTTTCCGAACCCTCCGGGTACAACAACCAATGACGATTATTGGGTGACGATTTATGTGGATGGAAACATTGTGTTCGACCAGCAGCAGGCTGTTCCACCAAACTCTAATTTCACAACAACGCTGAACCTCGCAAGTATTCCGGGTGGGTACAATGAGAACAGTGTGATCGAAGTATACATTTATCCGAATTCATTCAGTTCGGGAGCAGAATTTACAACATTTACGCCGGGTGTGGCATGTGGATCACTGGGGGCAGCCGACTGGTCAGCCACCTCCCTTGACATGACTCTCGACGTGACCTTTTCAGAACAGGCCCCTACGGCAGCGAACTGTACGTTTGTTACTACCGAG
>JBNKYR010000277.1:0-4803 GCA_050300995.1 Crocinitomicaceae bacterium
GTTTATACAGGGTGAAATTCTTTGATGTCAACAATCCTTCGGATTCCGCGGATATGCATATTCTGATCCGGTCAATGGATTATACAGGGTTGAGTGAATTCAAAGAATCGGATGTACTTGCCTGTCCCAATCCGGTAAAGGATATTCTCCACATTGAAAACTGGAGTGCTCCTTTGCTGTTATACGATATCCACGGGCGAAAAGTATGCACGATCGAAAGCAGTGAAACGGATATGTCAGGACTGCTTTCCGGAATTTATTTTTTACGTACTGAGGGAACTACGATCCGGGTGCTCAAAGAATAATTGTGCTTTTCGTTTGTTCGAAATGGAAAAGGCCGTCCTTTTGAGACGGCCTTTTTTGTAGGTTATTGGTTGAATTTATTCCTCACCGGAATAAACGAGTTCTCCGAAGCGTTCGTAATTCACGAGCCACGCTGCGGCATTTTTTACATAGCGACCTGTTCCGGCGGTATCCCAGGCGTAGTAGAGACGTGTGAATCCGCCGTCGATGATCGCACGTTTTCCATCGTGTTCGTAGACTGCTGCCACAAGGTTGTTATCACTTCCGTAGATCAGTGCGCTGAGATCCTGTGTTGGTTTTACGGTAGCGATCGTGATACCTTCGTAAACGTGTTCCACACCGGTAGCAATCAGATGCCCGTCAACGATTCCCGAAAGGTTTCCGTTATCTCCGCTGATACCAACAGTTTTATCCGCCCATGTGTTTCCATTCATGGATGTTCCGAAAATCTTTTCCGTAAGGAAATTGGCATCAGCATAGTACGGATCATTGTCTCCCCAGATATAGAGTCCTTTTCCGCTGTCAAAAAAATCCTTGATGACTTCAGCATGCTCATCCGTCAGTTTGCGGACACTGCTGCTGATCACCCAAAGCTGGCTTGCTTTCTTCAGTTGGTCGCGCAGTTCTTCCGGAGAAGGAGGATTGTCGATCCATCGGAAAACGGAAAATCCTTTTTCTTCGAGTGCTGCTTTGGGTTTTGAAAAATCAAATCCTTCTCCCGTGTAAAGGTGCAGGACAGCGACAGTATTCCCTTCGAATGCTCCGTCGGTGGCCAAATCGAAAGAGCCTCCTGCGGCATTACCGTACTTATCGCGGGTTACATCCACGGTCACTTCAGCATATTGAATGTTGCCGGAGATGTCGCGAAGGACCTCACCTTCATCGTCTTTCATAGGCTCCATACGTGTTTCCGTAGAGGCAACTTTGTTTCGCCCGGCGTTGTGGTTGTACTGGGCGAATGTGTTTGCACTCAACATGACAAAGAAGAGTGCTGCGGTCATTGTGATCTGTTTCATATTGTAGATTATTGGTTTCATTAAAAAGTTCATGAGGGGATACAGCGAAATCCGGGAATGGTTCAATGACTCAAAAAAAAATTATCCTCATCGTAGTGTCAGGCGCCGTGTAGGATGGGAAAATATTTGTGGAAAACTTTGACCTTTCGATTCGCAATGAAATCCTAACTTTGTAAAAATTTTTTCGCGATGGGGGACAAAAAACCGGCAGTTTTACTTCTTGAGGACGGAACAGTTTTTCACGGAGTGGCGATAGGAAAAACAGGAACAACAACCGGCGAAATTGCTTTCAATACAGGGATGACCGGTTATCAGGAAGTGTTTACAGATCCCTCTTACTACGGACAAATCTTGGTGATGACGACGGCGCATATCGGAAATTACGGTGTGCACGAGAAGGAAGTAGAATCTTCCGGGATGAAGATCGCCGGTATGGTCATCAAGAAATTTTCAGATGGCTACTCGCGTCCGTCAGGGATGAAATCACTGAACGATTACATGCTGGATAACGATAAGGTGGGAATCTCTGATGTTGATACACGCGCTTTGGTTCGGCATATTCGAAGCAAAGGGGCGATGAACTGCATCATTTCTTCGGACAACACTGATATCGAATCCCTGAAAGCAGAGCTTGCAAAGGTGCCTTCGATGGCAGGATTGGAGCTTTCCTCCAGGGTCACTACAAAGGAAGCATATGAGGTGAAGCCTGATAATGCGGAATACAAAGTGTCGCTCGTAGATTTCGGAGTGAAGAACAGCATTGTTTCCTGTCTGGCGGAGAGAGGTTGTCATGTGAAAGTATTTCCGATGGATGCCACGGTAGAAGAACTGAATGCGTTCGAACCGGACGGATATATGTTGTCCAATGGTCCTGGCGACCCGTCTGCGATGCCTGGGTCGGTGAAATTGGTGGATGAGATCGTGGCACAGGGTAAACCAGTGTTCGGAATATGCCTTGGGCACCAGATTCTTGGTTTAAGCCAGGGGTTGAGTACTGAAAAAATGTTCAATGGTCATCGCGGGATCAATCATCCGATCAAAAATTTGAAAACCGGAAAGGGAGAGATCACTTCGCAAAATCATGGATTTGTGATCTCAAAGGACAGTGTGGCGTCTAACGATAAGGTGCAGGTTACACACATCCACCTGAACGATGATACCATCGCCGGAATTGAGTTGGTGGATAAACCGGTGTTTTCCGTGCAATATCACCCGGAGGCTTCTGCCGGTCCGCACGATTCACGTTATCTTTTCGATCAGTTTGTAGAGAACATGAAACAAGCGCAGAAATAATATTAACATCGTGAACGGTTGCTTTTTAGCGAGGTTCAATCGGCCCCTGAAAAGAGTAGATTCACGGATTAAAATCATACGTAATGAGTTTTATTGCCCAGATTATCGCCCGACAGATTCTTGATTCACGTGGAAATCCTACTGTTGAGGTAGATGTGATCACTACTTCCGGGGTGCTTGGAAGAGCAGCTGTTCCTTCCGGTGCTTCAACCGGAGTGCATGAAGCGGTGGAATTGCGTGATGGGGATCCTGCGGCTTACCTCGGAAAAGGGGTTTTGAAGGCTGTGGCAAATGTGAACTCGATCATCAATGACGCACTTTGCGGATTTGATGTATGCGATCAGAAAGCAATTGATGCGAAGTTGTTGGAATTGGATGGAACTCCGAATAAATCCAACCTCGGGGCAAATGCAATTCTTGGTACGTCACTGGCGTGTGCGAAAGCGGCTGCGGACGAAACCGGATTGAGTTTGTTTAAATATGTGGGAGGTGTTGGAGCGGTTACGATGCCGGTTCCGATGATGAACATTCTGAATGGAGGTTCACATGCCGACAACAAGATTGATATTCAGGAATTCATGGTAATGCCGTTTGGAGCGGATTCTTTTTCGGAAGGATTGCGTTGGGGAACGGAGATCTTCCACCACCTGAAAAGCGTGTTGAAAGCACAGGGTATGTCCACGAATGTGGGAGATGAAGGTGGCTTTGCTCCGAATTTAGGTTCGAATGAACAAGCTATCGAAGTGGTACTCAAAGCAATTGAGAAGGCTGGTTATAAACCTGGCGAAGACGTTTATATTGCTCTGGATGCGGCTTCTTCGGAGTACTATGATGAAGAAAAGGGAATGTACGTTTTCGAATCTACCGGTCAGGAATTTACTTCCGAAGCAATGGTTGAGTTCTGGAAGGATTGGTGTTCACGCTATCCGATCATTTCGATTGAAGATGGTTTTGCAGAAGACGATTGGAAAGGCTGGAAATTAGCTACGGAAGCACTGGGAGATAAAGTTCAGTTGGTGGGAGACGACCTGTTCGTGACCAATACACAGCGCCTTTCACGAGGAATCGAAGAAGGTGTGGCCAACTCCATTCTTGTGAAAGTAAATCAGATCGGTACGCTTACCGAAACCATAGAAGCCGTGCAAATGGCGACACGCAACGGATATACATCTGTGATGAGTCACCGTAGCGGTGAAACGGAAGATAATACGATTGCCGACCTTGCAGTTGCGCTGAATTGTGGTCAGATTAAAACCGGATCAGCCTCACGTAGTGACCGAATGGCGAAATACAATCAGTTGCTGCGCATTGAAGAGGAATTGGGACTCACTGCCGTTTACCCTGGAAAAACGTTTAAGTTCTTGAAGTGATCTGAGGTGAATGTGTTGAAAATTTCACACACTCACGTTAAAATCGTCCGATATCGAAACTACGCTGGCAATATTGCGTACCTTCGAACAACTTTTTGAGAATTACAACGTCTGCTCAACAACGTTGGGACTCGGGATCATCTAACCTCCTACAACGGACCATTCGTGGCTCGAATCCGAACGATTAAGCACAGATATTAAAAAGTATCATGAGATTATTCGGTTTTCTATTTTTATTATCCTTTTTCATTGCCGGCAATTCGATTGCACAAACAGTATGTAGCATTACGGTGAACCCGATGAATGCGACTATTTGTTACGGCGATTCGGTTAATATTACATCCATCTCCAATTTGTTGAATGCAGGTCAGACTTTTGACTTCAACACGGGGAATGTTCCTGCCGGTTGGCAGACTGCCGGAGGTAATGCATTTAGTTCGCCTTGTGGCGTTAACCCTACAGGTACGCCTTATTACTGGGCTTCAACCGTTTCCTCCGGACAACCTCCCGGAATTTCAACTGCTGGTTTTGACGTGAGTTGTGGTGGGGTCATTCAGTTTGATATGGTGTTCGCTGTTCAGAGTGGAGGAGCTCCGTGTGAGGGACCTGACCTGATTGGTGAAGGAGTGGAGTTACAGTACAGTACCGATGGCGGTGTAACCTGGATTCCGATCATCTATTACAATCCGAATGGGTCAACCCAGCCTTCGCAATCACAGGCTACAGGTTCTAGTGTGGGAATCGGTCAACAAACGACGTTCACTACCTGGGACACTTACACGGTTACTATTCCGCCGGGCGCTGTTACAACAAATACAATG
>JBNKYR010000278.1:0-4802 GCA_050300995.1 Crocinitomicaceae bacterium
GTGTATAGGAATGGCGTTCGGACATTCAGGCCGTTCATTGTTGGTAATAATCACTTTATTTTTCCAGGGAAGTCGTTCAAATTCCAGTAGAGTTTCGGCAGGAGTAGTGTCGTAAGCGACGAGTACAAGAAATAGCCGGTTTGTATCGATTCTTTTTTTCCGGACGTTCCATTTCCTGATCGCCTCCTCAATATTTTCATAATGTTGAAAGTACAATGTCAAATCTCCAAGTTTCCCAACAGGGAAATCAATTTTACTACCTCCCAGTCGTTTGAAATCTGGTTCATAGTGTTTGGGATCCGGACACTCTTCCGGTGACATGTCCTTATAAGTGTTGAGTTCCCTGCAAAACCGAACAAAATCTTCAGGAGTCAATTGGAGCCCGGCGGTAGGAGACTGGTATTCCATATCAAAATCCCGGTAGAGAAAGCCTGCGATGCAATTGTTGGCAAGAATGGTAATGGGGGGCTGACGTTTTATTTTTAATCCGTCTCTGTAGAACAACCTGCGACGAATTATTTCAGTAAGTCGATGCCATATTCTTCGCGGACGGAAAATACTTCGATATGTTTTCTTTTGTTTGTCCGGCCTCATTTCATCGTTTTTCCCAAATGATAGGGTGAACAGGTACAAATTACATATCAAAGATATTGCTTTTATTAATGCTTTTCACAGGAGGGTGTTTCGGGTCACTGCGAAGAATCCGGAACGAGTGAGTTCCCGGGGTAATTGGCCTGATCAGCCTCTCTTTTTATTTCTTGCGTTGCCCTTTCCTCGTGTTCCAGGGCGTGATTGATTGCCATTTTTATTGCGGTTGGCGAAAAACTCCTGTTTGCGTTTTCGTTTTTCCTTTTCCCATTCCTTCTTTTCCTCATTGGTCATGGGCAGATCTGTTTGCGGAAAAGGATTGTCTTTTACCACATCAATTTTCTGCTTGATGAGTTTTTCAATATCACGGATATAGGCGTTCTCTTCCGGTTCGCAGATGGAGATGGAAATTCCGTCTTCTCCGGCGCGTCCGCAACGTCCGATTCGATGTACATAGGTTTCCGGTTCATTCGGGATGTCATAATTGATGACGTGCCGCAGTTTGTCAATGTCGATTCCACGGGCTGCGATATCCGTAGCGACCAGTACCCTTATCTTTCCGTCTTTGAATTCGTTGAGGGCTTTTTGGCGCTGATTCTGTGATTTGTCACCGTGAATTGCTGCACAGGACACGTTTTTCTTTCGGAGATCCCGAACAATGTGGTCTGCACCGTGTTTAGTTCGGGAAAAAAGCAGTGCCTGATCAATTTTTGGGTCTTTGAGGATGTGCGAAAGCAGTTTCCTTTTGTCCGCCTTGTTGGTAGTGTACAGGTATTGCTGAATGGTTTCTGCAGTGGAAGAAACCGGATTCACCGCAATTTTTTTCGGATGGGTGAGGATCTGGTTTGAAAGGTCAATGATGTTTTTAGGCATGGTCGCCGAGAAAAACAACGATTGTCGTTTCTGAGGCAATTTTTTCAGGAGCTTCCGGATGTCATGAATGAATCCCATGTCCAGCATGCGGTCTGCTTCATCCAGGACAAAATAACGTACGTCCTGAAGTGAAATGTACCCTTGCTCCATCAGATCGAGTAAGCGCCCGGGAGTGGCGATCAATACGTCCGCTCCCCTTTGGAGGGTATCAACCTGTGGATTTTGAGAAACCCCTCCGAAAATCACCGTGTTTTTGATTGGGGTGTACTTACCGTAGGCAGTAAAACTTTCTCCGATCTGGATGGCAAGTTCCCGGGTTGGTGTAACGATCAATGCCGCAATCTTGCGCTTGCCGTTTTCCTTTTGTACTGTATTGACAAGGTGCTGAATAATGGGAATTGCAAAAGCGGCTGTTTTCCCGGTTCCTGTTTGTGCGCTCGCCAGGATGTCATCACCATTGAGTGCCAGGGGAATTGCTTTCGCTTGAATGGCTGTTGGTTCGGTATAGTTTTCATCCTCCAATCCTTTGAGAATAGAAGGAAGTAATTTCAGGTCATTAAATGTCATATCGTGTTATCGGATGTTCAGTTAAGGCCAGGAAATATTAATGGGACTAACCGGAATTCGAGCGACAAAGGTAGGAATAGTTTCGAAGTTGAGCCAATCCGGGGTTTACTTCTTAGCAATTGGTCATTGACGAAAAAGATAAAATCCTCTGGTAGATCTAAGTGTCTGGTAAGGATTCTGACCTGATCTTACTGTTGATTTCCGGAGTCCGGTTTTTCTTTCTTCTTTGGAAGCGTGTATCCAATGGAAAGATTGGCAAATGCATAGTTGTTGATCATGGTGAATTTTACAGTGCCCAGGCTCGGGAAGTTGGTATTGCCCGTGTAATGAAGAAGAGGGAGCGCATTATAATCGTATCCGCAACTGATGCCGTATTGAAAATGCCCCTGATGAAAGTTTAGTTCAAACTGACCTTTAAGGTCAATGACTACTTTAGACAAATTTTCTTCAAGATGATAGATCTGAAACAGCACGTCATTGTACATCTCCGGAAAATGATGATCTGCCAGAAACCCGAATTGTGGCCCGATCCCAACATTGATGGAGATTTTCTCCCGGGATAATAGGTGTAGGTTGATCAACGTATTTAGCGTGATAAACGTGAAATCAGATTTTAGTTCCCGTTCAGTCATTCCACCACCATAAGGTTGATAGTTTTCGGTGCCGGTACTTCCTGTCTGAACGATTCCTGCATCAGAACTCAGGAATATTCGTTTCTTTTTCAGGTAGTTCACCCCCACGGAAGCATTCCATCCCAGATAGCCACCTTCAAAGTACTTTGGAAACTGATACGTAGACCAATTGTCGGATGGGGTAGGGTTCTCCGGTTTATATTTGGCATATATCTTAGAATGGATCACACCACCCTTGAGCGTAATGGTCTGACCAAACGCAAGATTGATAGTTACGGAAAGAGTTAATATAAGAAATCGATTCATGTCTTATTGGTTAATAATGTAGAGGAAACCATCTGGATTGTTGGTGTGGGATTTCATGATCTGACGGACTTCCGGTTATGGCCCAATCCTATTTTGTCGTATTTACTTTGCATGACGATCGGATTCAGGCCTGTTTTTCATTTTGCGGAAAGTCCTCTCTGACCGGGTAGAAAACATCTGTAACTTCTACATCGGAAATGGCCCTTGCGGAATGGGGAGTATCAGACGGAATTACGGCAACGGAACCTTTTTTCAATTGTTTCTTCTCGGTACCGATAGTGAGTTCGAGGACTCCTTCCGTAACAATGGTCACTTGTTCATGAGGATGTTGATGCATGGGGAGTTCGGTTCCTTCATCAATTTCCCAGAATGCAAAAGTTTGTGATTCTGTGTGAACAAGTCTGGCACGGAGACCCTCCATTGGTTTGAAATATTCCAGATCGCTAAGTTCGAAGAAGGTTTTCATAACAAGGGATTTGATTCGGTTTACTTATTCTATTTAATATTGGGAGCTGTGAAACCTGTGTGTATTGTTGACCTCCATCGGATGTTCCGAGAACCAGGCAACAAACTGATCCCATTTGTCCGTGTTAGCATCGTACCATGTATTGAAGGCTTCTTCATCTCCTTTCATCAGGATCCAGTGGTTGTAGGCTTCCAGGTACCCCTTGTCCAACAGCTTCTTTTGAAAATCGAAAAGTACGTTCGGATAGGTCTTGCCATACCCGTCTTTAAAGTAGCTTTCCACGAAACGCGACCGGATATTATCCAGAATATTGATGTTGATCTCAGGAACAAGCAGTGAAGACATGACCATTGTTTGCTCGTAGATCATGCAGAATGGAAGCCGGATGTTATTGGTGTCGGAGATATCCTCCAGACTCATCGACATTTGTTTGCAGAAACTGATGGTCATTGAGGAATCAGATGTCCAGGTGAATGCACCTGCATAAGTGTCGTACATACGTTTGCTGATCTCGGCAGTGCGTCCGCTGTTTCGTTCGATATTCATGAAGATCTCGCCATAGAGCAACCCCCAGATTTTCTCTGACGAGCTCATGTAGATCTTAGCCGCCCAATAATAATTGGAAGGGAATTCAGGATCTGCGTAAATCCCTTTTTCATAGTAATCAAGGGCGTCGCCGTATTTTTCATTCTGCAATTCCATGTTGCCACGTTCGAGGTAAAGGGCGCCGGAATTGGGGAACAATTCCAGGCCTTTGTCGTACGCTTCGATGGCCTCTTGAGGAGATCCATCCAAGTCATGACAATTGCCCAACATTTGCCAGACACGATCATTGCAATCTTTGTGTTTGGTCAGCTCTTTGAGAATTTTGATCGCTTCCTTGTAATCCTTGTCTAGGGTGTACGCGAAGGCTGTTTCATAGGGGTAATTGAGATTGTCCGGGTCGAGCTTCCCGGCTTCCTTGAGCAGTTTTAGTGCTTCTTTCGTGTTGCCGGAGTCCATTTCTTTGATGGCCGTCATTGCCATACTTCGGGCTTTTTCATTGTCTGTCTGACCGTAGGCTGTTATCGTGAGCAGTGTAAGCAGGAGAAAGGTGATTGTTTTCATGGTTGAACTGGATTATGCAGACATCAAAAAAAAAGCCTGCTTTCCGGGGTAAGTTAGTGCTTTTTGGCAAACAAGACTTTCCGGAGATCGTATTCCTTACAAAGCAGGCATCAATTGTCTGCTACAAAACAAAAAAAGCCGGTCGAAAGGACCGGCTTTGGAAATGTTAAAAAGCAATTATTTCAGGTCGAAGCGATCAAGGTTCATGACCTTGTTCCAGGTGGAGATGAAATCGGTTACAAACTTTTCTTTCGCATCGTCAC